>CAYXQH010000323.1:0-7054 GCA_964467425.1 uncultured Saprospiraceae bacterium | reverse complement strand
TAACATATTGATTTTCAATAAATTAAAAATAATTTTAAATTAAAATTGTTTTTAATGTTTTCATATAAAACACTCGTTCCCACAGCTTAATACATGCAATCAAAAATAAAGTCAAATAATTCATATTTGATTATTTTGCAAGTTGTTAAGAAATAGCTTGAATCTATTGTTATGTGCTAATCTGTGACATCATTTTTAGGGCTTGACTTGCCTGAACTAACTAGATATACCCCTAAAAAGATCAGAATTCCAGAAAGGACCTTCAAAGGGACGATTTGATCGCTTCCCACGATTAAGGCAATAAGTGTAGCAATAAGAGGCTGTAGGTATATGTAAATACCGACGACAGAGGATTGGACGGTTTTTAAAGCATAGGTATTTAATAAGTAAGCTAGAAAAGTAGTGAAGAGTAATACATAGGCGATTGCTACCCAGACATTAGAAGAGAAGGAAGTCCAGTCGACCATCATCAAGTCGCGGTAGCCAAACGGAGAAATAAATATAAAGCCAAAGATGAAGACCCACTTAATGACGGTTATTGGATGATATTTTTTCATCATCGATTTTACAAGGACGAGGTATAGGCCATAAGAAATAGAATTGACTAAAATCATAAGATCTCCTAAAGACTGACTTTTATTGAAATTAATTTGCTGACCATAAAGGATTAATAGAATAGCACCAGTAGCTCCAATGAAGATCCCCAGAACTTTTTTGCGAGTGATGCGCTCTTTTAATAAAATGGCTCCGGCAATTAAGACAATGATCGGACAGGTCGTCATGATTAAAGAAGCATTAATCGGGGTGGTCAATTTTAAGCCCATAAAAAAGAACATCTGATTAATCGCTACTCCAAATAAACCAAGAAGAATTAATTTTGGAAAATCTTTCCGAGCCACTTTTTCTTTAATAAAAAAATGATGACAAAGGAAAAAGAGTAGTAGACCACTCAAAGCCCGTAGAAATATAAATCCTTTTGGTTGGATATAGCCATCATCCAAAACAACTTTGGCAATGGTGTAGTTAGCACCATAAATTAAGGCAACCGCAAAGAGGGCGAGATGAGCTTTTAAATTTGAGTTCACGATTCAAAGGTAATACTATTGTGCTTAGTGTTTGAGGTTTAATTTTTTATAAAAGCCTAACTGTTTTTTTAGAAATTGATTAAATTACTTCTAAATTATAAGTTATGAAATACTATAAGATTAAATTAGACGCAAACCCAAAAGTTACCGGAAAGGTTAGTGCTCAATTAAAAGGTATTTTAAATCCTGAAGGATATAATCGAGCGGCAAAAAATTCAATCTACAGAGTTAGTTATATTAAACCATTTCCGAAAGACTTAAATGTTCCCACTTATGTGTTGAATTATCATGCAAAAAGAACGGATTATATTTCTCTTGCGACGAATGTTTATAACCTCTATAGTGATAAATTGATTAACCTTTTAAAGTCGTTTAAAATTCCTTCTTATCAAACCTTCCCTACTCAGGTAATTAAAAGAAATGAAACGTTTCCCTATTCTGTTTTTGTTATTTCAGAATTCTCGCCAGAGTTTATAGATTATAAAAAATCGGTTTTTTATAAAACGCATATTAAAAGCCCAATTGAACCGATTGAAGTTAATACGTTCGAAGAGTATGAAAAAGAACTTGGAAAGCTTTCGACTCCTTTTGGAATAAAAGCTAAAAAACTAGTTCTTAATAATGAAAAAATAGATGTAGATATTTTTAGACTTCGTAGAGCGACGTTCGGTTATTTTGTTAGCGAACGATTTAAAAATAAAATAGAAAAGGAGAATATAACTGGATTGAAGTTTATTCCTATTGAAGAAATCAGAACCCTCAGCTCTGTACCTTATAATCCGAAAATACGGAAGAAATTTTCAGAATATACAAATCCAGAAGTTAAAACGACTATCACATCAAGATTGTGTAATGAGTGCTATAAAACACGAACAGCTTTTATCCTTCCAGATAATGAACCCAAATTACTCAATGCAGAAGAATTAGATATATTTGATTTAGAGCCTTCTCTACTCGTGGCTGGCCATCCAGCTGATCATGTGATGATTTTCAATTATAGTTATGTTGTATGGACTAATATTGATGGATCTGTCAAAGAAGTGCAGCTAAGTACTAGTAGTAATGGATGGATTTATGATCAAGTCGAAGAAAGTATAAGAAAAGCCCGCTTTGAACCGACACTTAAAGATGGAAAACCTGTGGAAGGTATTCATGCGGTGAAATATGATTTTACCTTGACGGAAAAAACGCTATAAAACAAAAAGGACACTTGAATATTCAAGCGTCCTTTTATTGACTTATAGTTTGGGTAAAATTTGTTCAACCAGGTTTTCCCTTACAAGTCTAATATTTTTAATGCTGAAAATAGATTCAGCTTAATTTTTATTCTTCTGTCGATTCTCCCGAACTTTTTTCAAGACTCTTTTTCTGAATTTTTGTTCGGTCGGCTCTACGAGTGCTGCTTTTCGAACCGGAAGTACTGTTGAAAATTTATCAAAGTATTTTTTCTTCAGTTCGTTTCGTTTCGTTTCGAATTCGAATTTATTTCGAACGTACTGTTCTGCTTCTGCGTCTGGGGTTTCAGGGCCAATAGCTCTTCCGACTTTATATTTCTTCTTTAAGGCTCGCTCTTCTTTGTAGTATTGATTAAAGATCGGCCAAAATGCACTGGCTTCTTTATCCGTCAAATTAAGTTCTTTCTTAAAAAACGCCTTCCGTAGTTTCTGAACCTTTGGGTTGTTTTCGAAGTTCCGCTGAGCAATAGCTCCAGTAAGAACGGTCATACCCATGATTAAAATTAAGACTAGCTTTTTCATTATATAACAGATTTAATGTTTTCCATTCTTAGGTAAATCCTGTGGACAAGTCGTAAATAAGATCAAAAGCGACTGTAAGAAGCGTTGATTTTGTTTATGGCTTTGTCTCAAGCACAGGATTTATATAAGAATCATAATTTTAGAATATTGCCTGTCAATGGACAGGTAGTGTACATATCTTTGACTTAAATATTGTGTAAAGGTTTAAACTAAATGGTTAAAATACCTTCCAAATCTTCATCACTTAACTCATCTAGCTCTTCCAGCATTTCATCCAATAAGTCTTCATTTTCTACATCTTCCAGATCGTCGAACAAAACAGCTAAATCATCTTCTGTAAGCTCATCAACTGCTTCGACAGGATCTGTTCCTGCGAGAGACGAATCTGTCTCGTTGAGGTTTTGCATAAATAGAACCCCTCCGACTAATAAGATCGCTACTGTCGCTAATCGTAGTGCATATCGTGGTTGAAAAAGCACAGCGACGCTGTTGATTAAATCATCCAACCAGCTGGATTGCGGAGCAGGTGCAGGTGTTGCTACTTCTTCTGTATCGCGACTTGGTTGTACTCTGTCTAAAACCAAATCAGGAAGCGATTCAAAATAGTTTGCAGGAACCTTAAACGCCTGTTCTTTTTTAAGAGCAGCAAGCGGAGAAACACTTTCCAGAATCGTATCCGGTAATTCATCAAAATAACCTTTAGGTACTTTGAAACCGGGTCTGAGTTGCAAACCTGCCAAGTAGGGAGAAATGCCCTCTAGCTCTTTTTGTATTTCTTCTTTCCGATTCATGATTTATAATTAATTTTTGTATTTCGTAATTTTACTCAGCAACACTTCGCAGATAACTTTCTATCTTTTTAGAAGCATGATGATACGAAGCTTTTAATGCTCCAACCGAGGTTTCCAGGACTTCTGACATATCGACATAACTCATTTCGTCAAAGTATCTCATGTTAAAGACCAAGCGTTGTTTTTCAGGTAGTTGTTCAATTGCCATTTGTAATTGCAGTTGAATTTCATCACCGTCAAAATACTCATCCGCTTTCAAACGATTGCCAATATTCGCTTCTTCATCATCGATTGAACTGGTCGCTTTTTTCTTTTTCTTATTTAAAAAAGTAATCGATTCGTTCGTTGCAATTCTATACAACCAGGTGTATAGTTTCGATTTTCCTTGAAATCTGTCAATACTCCTGTATACTTTTATAAAGGTGTTTTGTATGACATCATTGGCATCATCATGTTCGTAAACCATCTTTCGAATATGCCAATATAGGCGCTCTTGATAGGTTTCCATCAAGGCTCTAAAGCCCTTTTCGTAGCTTTCCTTATGTTGTAATAAAGACAATATTTGATCGTCTGTCATATTCATTGATAATTGCGAATCATTTGATTCATTATTAAGACTCATTATTTTGAATAAGGTTTAATCCACGATATAAAAAATATGATCGTAGAACAAGTTTCTAGCTGTTTTACTAGAATAAACCGAAGTATCAATTAGAGCCTAAAATAGGCTTATTTAGCGTTTTAAGGTATAAAACAACGTAAAATAAGCTTTTATTATGGACTAAACTTTAAGAAAAAAGGATAAGAACCGAGAAATTGAATTAAATCTGGTCTGTAATAGAAGGATCAATAGGGTCAATCTCCTCTTCTTGGGTATGCGTACGTACTAAAACAGGCTTTTGTTTTCTTTTCTTAAGAGACAGCATCAGTGTAAGGATCACTAAAAGACCAATACCTACTCCTACACGCAACCATACTTCCTGTTGTGCTTTGATTCGGCTCTCCAAAAAGTAAGGATTTGCAGAGTTAGGCGTACCCTTTCCATATTTAATCTCCCAGTTTTCAATATCACCATTATCAAGGTATGGTAAGGTAAGGCTGAGTGAATAGGAAGAATCAATCGGAGAAAGATCATAGGATACGCTATCGATAGCTGCCCCGTCTTGTGTGAATAAACCGAGCGTTTCATTTCGCTTGCTTAATCCAAATTGGAAATCACCTACAACATTAAATTGGTTTGGATGTACTTTTAGAAACTTCTCTTTGTTCTGACAAAGAATGACATAATCTTTTGGAGCGATGGATATTTCTGGAACTTTAAAATAGTGCTTGGAATCCGTCAGATACCAATGGTCTAGTTTGACTGTTTTGCCAGAATAATTATAAAGCTCTATCCAATCACCACTTTTTTTATTGTTACAACTGAGCTCATTGATTAAAATACTTCCAGCGAGGGGATGAGAATAAGGTGCAAATAATGCTTTTATTTTTGTTGCCTTTCCTCGGTCGAGTAAGATGGTCGCTTCTAAAGAATTATTATCTAATTCAATGCCTTTCCAGCCAACAAAACGATAGCCGAATTTTGGGATCGCTTTTATTTGAACTGGTATTTTTTCAAAATATAAACCTTTGAAAAGTTGGGACTCTACTTTGATTTCATCATTAATTAATAACTCTCCACCAGCAGTTGCTGCCGCTTCTAAGCTAACTAAGTCACCTGTTTCAAACCTTTCCATCAAGTGCATCCGAATATAATCGGGACGCTCTTTTGCAAAAGTGCGCATGATATTTACATGCTTCGTCCAGAATTTTTCACTAAGATTCCAACGCTCCAAATGGCGATCCATTTCAGGGACAAGCTGATCATATAAAGTGTTGATTTCATTTTCGACGTGATCGCTTGCAAAAGTAGAATTAAGATGATCCGCAAAGCGACTCACAAACTTTTGCTTGAATTCTGGGTTTTCTAATAATTTTCTTAAAATCAAAGTACTCCAGGGCGGGTTGGGCCAGGAAGGGCCATCATCTTTGGTGTGAAAATCAAGGCTATTAAATTTGTAGCCTTTAGTGCTATGTAATCCAAAACCCCAATCCGTATCATACATGATCCAGCGCCATTTTCCTCCCTCTTCCTGAGGCCGCCAAAATTTTATATTTCCACCTGCATCCTGATTATTAAAAAAGATCTGAGCGATTTGATACTGCATGAAATTATCAACATCCATTTGAGATTGGATATACGCATAGTTGGCAGGATTTGCCATAGAGTTCTTTTCCAAAAACTGGATCATCTTTCGATAATGTCGAGTACTACCACGCTTTAGAGTCATTCGGTGTTCAATCAAATCAATGCTGTCTTTATCTACATCGTCATCATGACCGGCGATAAAATAACGATTGACTTTTTCTCGAATATTATAAATCCCCCAGTACTTTCCATTGAGGTAAAGATGACTCGGACGATAATCCTGCTTCTCCATATCCCAATCTTCCAATAAGCCCGTCATTAGAGCATCTCTGAAATGAGATTTGCCCCAGTCACTTCCGGAATTCCGAAGTACCAAAAATTTATACTTTTTCAAACCTTCCTTTCCAAAGACACGATGCTTGATTCGTTTTTTACCATAGCGGTCTCTGGCAACAATCGTCATTGATTTTTGTGGAAACAACCGACTCATCCCACCAAAAAGCCTTAATCCGGTAACACTATTAAATTCATTTTCACCATCTGCTTCAAAAAGCTCAGTATTCACCAGGATTTCTTTTCTGCTCCAAAAATTGGCGCCGTCTAATTTCCAGGTAGAATCCTGGGCATTTGGTCCTTTTACATATAATCCGTTTTCGGGATCAAATAAAATACTCGGAGTAACACCAATGGAAATAACAGGGAAGTTGGTGTAAGGCTCATTTATAAAATAAGTATGACCAAAAACCTTGCTTTTCGTTTTACTCTTTCTTGCAATCGCTCGGATTACAGTTGTTTCTTCAATTTTTATGGGCTTAGTATAGATTGGAGAATCCTTATTTGGATTGCTTCCGTCGGTTGTATAATAAATTTTCGAGCCTGGAGATTTTAATTCAAGGCGCAGAGCTTCATCGTAAAATCCACCTTTTAAAGAGAAGTCAATACTTAGTTTTTTCTTCTTCTTTTTCTTCGCTGCGTTTTCAAGTGTTTGAGTGGCAGGAATATCCGAAGGCTGCTGAGCAGACACTACAGTACTAGAGGCTATAAAAAAGCAAAAGGATAGTATGAAAAAATAGTACTTCAAGGCTTGTTTTTAGTAATATATTTGTTTTTTCATTAAATGTTTCGAAGGGAGAACCAAAAATAACAGGTATTTTAATGCTTTGCAAGGGAATCACTAAGATAATATTTTATAATTATCGTATTTTCACGGCTTTATGTTAAAAGGTTAAACTA
>CAYXQH010000322.1:0-7067 GCA_964467425.1 uncultured Saprospiraceae bacterium | reverse complement strand
AATCGCTGACCGACTCGATCAGTCCCAAGCAGGCATCACTGATAATCAGCTTAATAAACCCCTTTCCTTTTTTCTTTTCAAAAAAAATATCAAGTTTTTTTTTCTGATTTGTAACGTTTCGGGCCTTCTAGGTAATAATGAAATTGAAACTTATCGGGACGAGCGCATTCCATAAATTGAGAGGTTCTATTTTTTACACGCAGTTTTTAAAAATCTGAAATAAGCAAAAATGAAAAAGATCAAACTATTAACGATATTCTTATTCGCTTCAAGTATTGTTTTTTCGCAAGCCTTTTTAATGGAAACTTTTGAGAATAATCAGGCGAATGACTGGACACTCGAAGACCAATGGACGGTAGGAAATTTGGGTAACCTTTGGGGCTTAGCTGGAGGAAATATCAACAACACTAATATACTTGGTTTTGATGATTTTCAAGCAGGAGAAAACCATGTAGGAGGAGGAAGAGCAATTTCTCCTTTAGTTGACTTGACAAATGCAAGCGCCCCTTTATACCTTGAAGTATTAATCAAGTTTCGTAATGCTGATCAGGGATTTCCGGTGGCGTTAAATGAGATATTTAAAATTTTAGTTTCTACGGATAATGGCATCACTTGGGAAGAATTTTATGATTTCGAAATAGATGAACCTGATTGGGAAAAACAAATCTTCAATTTTGATCAATATGTCGGTCAGTCAATTCTTGTAGCTTTCGATTACACGGACGGTGGTGGATTGAATATTGGAGCAGCGATTGATGATGTTGCGATTAGCAATGAGTTGGTGTTTACTCAGCCATTAGATTACACACTTACAGTAGATGGAGGATCGATGTTTTCACAATGCGCTGAAAATATTGATTATAAAATTACTGGAGTTGTAGTGAATAATGGAACGGAAAATATCACTTCTTTCGATCTTTTAGTAGATTCTGGTAATGAAGTGAATACGTTCTCTTTTCAATCTAATATATCTACAGAGAATGTTTATCGATATGCTATTTCACAAACGATTAACACAGGAATCTCTCCTTCAAGCTATACTGTTTCGATCATGAATGTCAACGGTTCGGTTGATTCAGATGCGAACATATCAGACAACTCCTGGGATATAGATTTTAACCCTATATCTACTGTTGAAGGTAAAGGAGTACTTCTGGAAGAAGGAACGGGAATGTGGTGTGGCTTCTGTCCAAGAGGTACCGTATTTATTGAAGAAATAGCAAAGAGATTTGGTAAACAGGTAGCAACTGTAGCCGTTCACAATAATGATCTTTTGACCAATGCAGCGTACGATCAAGCTATTCAGAATTTCGGAGTGTTTGGATATCCGTCCGTAGTTTTCAATAGAGAAGAAATCATGGACCCCGAAGCTATTGTTTTGCCAGTGATCGAAGAACTAGCTAGTCCGGCAATTGCAGATATTGATCTTGCAGGAACAGAAAATATCAATGATTTTACAGCAACCGTTAAAGTTACTTTTAATCAATCGGCAGAGGTTGTAGATTATAATGTTTCTGTAATTCTTACAGAGGATCAATTAATGGAAAATAGTGAAAACTGGAATCAGGCGAATAGTTACTCTCAAAGTACAATACATATGGGAGGCTTTGAATTTTTCACTACAGATGCTCCTTCCAGCTTCTGGCCTTATAACCATGTAGGCCGTGCATTGATTGGCGGATTCGAAGGCGTAAATGCCATCATAGGAAATTATGGCAGTGGTGCTTCAGCCGAGTATACCTTTGATCCTTACATCATCCCTTTGAATTGGGACAAGGATAATATAAAAGTTATTGCTGTTCTAACCGATGAAAATGATGAGGTTGTTAATGTGATTTCAAAAAAGTATGATGAGGTGCTAAACGCTGATCTTACCACAAGTACGGCAGACTTATTAGATGAATCGAAAATAAATATTTACCCTAATCCAATAAACAATTGGCTGACTATTGATTTGAATACTCAAAACATTTCAGGAGGACAATTGATACTCCGAAATTTATTAGGCCAGTCTGTGATTTCTCAGCAATTGACTGGACAACAACAGGTGCAATTAAATCTTTCTTCATTGAGTAAGGGTGTTTATATACTTCAACTTGAATTCAATAATCAAAAAATCACTAAAAAGATTACGATCCAGTAATCATTTAAAAAATAATCAAAACATGAGACAATTAATTTCAAAGGTAATTTTCATAATTACCCTAAGCTTGCTTTGTCAAAATACTGCCCTTGCACAAGGCGAAGGAAATATCTGGTATTTTGGAGAAGGAAATGGAGTAAACTTTAATCAGAGTTGTGATATCGCAGACTTAAGTAGTTCCATGGAGGCGCTGGAAGGAACAGTAAGTTTAAGTGATGAAAATGGAAACTTGTTATTTTATACTAATGGAGGAAGATTTAGTGATGATCCGGGTTCAACAGGTATCATTTGGAATAGAAACCATGAGGTGATGTATGATATGGGAACGACAGAAGGTGGCGGAGTAAGTGCACGTCAATCATCCTTGGCTATACCCAAACCAGGTGATTCAAACCACTATTATTTATTTACAATGGATGAAAACGAGGCAATTAATGCTGGAACATTTCGAGGGTTTTCCTACTTCGAGATAGATATGGATTTAAATGGAGGATTAGGAGGTGTTGTAGATTATCAGGAATCTCTTTCAGTATTTCCATTTGGTAATGAGGGTATGGCTGGCGTAAGAAGACCAGATAACAACAGCTACTGGGTGGTTGTCGCTGGCGGCGGCGGATTTGAATTTTATTTAATAGATGAAAATGGTGTAAACCTTGATCATACGCAGCAGCTCAATAGCTCTATAAGCATTTCTCCATTTACCTTTTCACCTAATGGAGCATATGTTTCCTTTGGTTCAAACGTATTGGATTTTGATGCGGAGACCGGGCTTTTTTCGAATGAAACTAATTTCCTGACGGTAGGCGTAAACCCAGTTGGTAGTGCATTTTCTCCAAATAGTCGATATCTATTTATTTCTCAGGTATTTGGAAACTCTGTTTACCGTTTCGACATGGAAGCTGCAGATGTTCTTGGATCGCTTATAGAATTAGCAACCCTGTCTGCCACAACAGTATGTGGAAATATGTTGCCGGCCCCGGATGGTAATCTTTATTTTTTGCATACGGATCCAACAAATAATCCTGGTCAAATATCTTTTTCTGGCATTTTATGTCCCAATTCTGAAGATCCATGTGTCAAAGAGGATGTTTACGTTTTTCCTTTTAGTAATAATACGCTAGGGCCTGGTCTTCCAAACTTTTTGGACCATTACTTTATGAGTGATGTAGTAGAAAATGGTTTGGAGGTTTGCACGGAACAAAGTGCCTTACAAATTTGCGAAGGAGAGGAAGTTACACTTTCAGTTACACATTATTTGGCGGAGACTTTTGAATGGTCAACTGGAGCATCAAGTAATACCATTTCCGTTTTTTCACCTGGAACCTATACGGTCACCGTGAGTGATGGTTGTTGTAATACTTCTGAAGAATTATTCGAAATATTATCTAATTCTGGTGGAACCTTAGGCCTCGAAATCCAAGGGGAAACTGTAATCTGTGATGGAGAATCAACTACCTTAACTGCTAATTCGGATCTTGCCATTTCCTACGAATGGTCAACGGGTAGTACAAACCCATCAATCGAAGTTTCTGCTCCCGGTCTTTATTCTGTAACCGTTACGGATGAATGTGATGATACGTTGATTGAAGAATTAGAAATTACTGAACCAGGTAGTATTGATCTTGATTTAAACCTTACTGGGAATTTAAGTTGTGGTGGACAAGTCATTGCTGCTGCCACTTCAAACACCTCCAACATTCAATGGTCAACAGGGGAAACAGGAGATCAAATTATCTTAGAAGAATCTGGTAGTTATTCCGTGTCAATAGAAAATGCATGTGAATCACAAACAGAGAATTTTACGATTGCTCCCGAAGCAGAATTATTTGAGATCCCGAATGCTTTTACGCCGGATCAAGATGGTATCAATGATATTTTTCGACCAGTGTGGGGATGTGATGAGATTGATAATTTTGATTTTAAAATATTCAATCGTTGGGGGCAAATAGTTTATGAATCATCTGATCCATTTGGTGGTTGGGATGGTACCTTCAAAGGATCACCAGCAACTTCTGATGTATTTATTTATTCAGTGAGTTTCCAGATTTCTAATAATAGTCAAGTAGATGTTGCTGGTGATGTAACGCTAATTCGGTAATCTATTTAAAAAGAAAAACATTATGAAGATTTATAAAATATTATTTGCGCTACTATTAGTGGCTTTTGGAAAAGATGCCTATTGCCAGGATATTCACTGGACGATGTTTGATATGTCGCCTTTGTCTTTGAATCCTGCGTATTCTGGTGACCATAATAAATCGGTTCGAGCTGGAATTAATTATCGTGGACAATGGAACTCCATTTCAAATTCTTCAGGATTTAAAACATCCACTGCTTTCGTAGATGCTCCTTTCTTTTCTGCAGGGAAAAACTCTTGGGTTGGATTTGGCTTGATGCTCCTTAGCGATAAATCGGGTTCAATCAATCTCTCTAACACTGGTGTATTAGGATCAGTTGCAGCACACTTGACCGTGAATCGTAATAGTATTCTTTCTTTAGGTTTCCAAGGTGGGTTGATTAATAGAAAATTTGACACTAGTAACATTTTATTGGAAGAGCAGATTAATATAGAAGGCCCAAATATGCCTTTCAACAGTAGTTTGAACAATGGCAAATTCATAGAAAATCCTAGTATTAATCATGCAGATCTAAGTATTGGATTAAAATATTATTCGAAGTTCGATAATGATTCTGATTTCATTTTAGGTGGGAGCATAAGGCATATTGCCACCATGAATAATTTTATTGGAGCGGATAACTTACCATTTTTATTGACGGTCCATGGAAGGCTCAATGTTATGATCAACAAAAAATGGTCTTTTCTACCAGCTGTGAACTATTACAAAATGGAAAGCGCTAACCAAGTCAACCTTCAGGGATTGATGAGTTTTCGATCAGGTAGTCGGAACTCGAAATTTGCAATCAATACAGGATTAGCGTACAGAGCTATCGGAAATGATGCCTTAATGGCAATATTTCAAGTGGATTTTAATGCGTATAAAATAGGACTATCTTATGATTTGAACATCTCTGAATTATCATCCGAAACGAATGGCAATGGAGGCCTAGAATTCGCTTTTATCTATACTGCAGGTCAAAAAAAGAATTTTAAATCAAAAGTTGGTTGTCCGACAAACTTTTAAATAAATAGACGTTTGAACATGGTTTTGAATGTTTTTTTAAAAAAAAGGGGAAAATTTGTAATGAATTTGAAATATCATCGAATAATGTAACTGACAAGCCTTAATTCGTCAATTAAATTGATTTAAAGCAGTCAAATTAGCCTAAATAAATTTTTATGAAAAAATCATTTTTATATCGTTTTGCGTTTTGCCTTTTCGCACTACCTCTGATTTTAACTTCTTGTGGTAAAGAAAATAAGGAGACAATTGAGGAAATTGTAGAGGAATTCAATCCTTCAATGCTGCTAACGATAAATGGAGTTTCTAATGAGATCAGTGCTTATGCGGCCTATTGTAATGTTGATAGTATTGAATCTTTTTCAGTATCTAATAACCCGGCTATTTTAGATAACGATCTTTGGACAGGTTTGATCTCAGAAGGTGATTTTGTTATTCATTACAAAAAAGATCCAACATTAGAGTTCACCCTTTCAGGTGCTGTATTTAACCTAGTTGATCCGAATGGAGAATCGTTTATAGGTTTAACACAGGGTTTAGATAATGATATTATAATCGATGAGGCAAATAATGAACAAATTATTGGTTCTATGTCTGGAGAGTTTTTGATAAATCTTGCAACAGGTGAAACTGCCCCCTATGAAGTGGAGTTTGCGGCGGTGGTCGATCCAAATAAGATTCCTGTTTATTGCCAATAAAAATTGAATCCGAATTAATTCATGGTGAATAAAAAAGAAGAAGGGCAGTTGATCGAAGAATGCCGCAAAGGAACTCCAAGCGCCTTTAAAGCTATATACGAATTGTATCAAGGGTATGTATACACGATTTGTATTCGTCATGGAGTAAGTGCAATTGAAGTGAAAGATTATATGCAAACGATCTTCATGCATATTTTTAAATCAATAAAAAGTTTTGATGCTAATAAAGCCAAATTCAAAACATGGTTGACTAGAATTACTATCAATCAAATTATAACCTTAAATAGAAAAGCCAAACTAAACTATACGACTTTAGAAGATAAAAAAATGAATTTAATTGAAAGTAATTTTACGATCCCAGTTGAATCTCAGATGGATGAAAAAATAATGCATGAATTATTGAGTAAAATGCCAGCTAAATTTATTTCGGTTTTTAATCTTTTTATTATTGATGGATATTCTCATGCTGAAATTGCAGAAAAATTAAATATCACTGAAAGTGCATCAAGAGTATTGTTACATAGAGGTAGGGTATGGGCAATGAGACAGTTAAAGGATTTTTTTAAGCATTCCCCTTCCACTAATAAAGGCATTGGAAATAAAGCTAAAACTAATTTATAAAAATGGAAAAGTCAGCATTCGATAAATATATAAGAAAGCATACTGAAAAGGAATTAGAAGTTCCAGAAGGTTTGGATTGGGAAAACTTAAATATTCCTTTGCCCGAGCCTAAGAAAAAGCGCAGACGATTCCTTTGGCTTTGGTTCCTGTTTCTAGGGGTAGTACTAGGTGGAGTCATCGTTGGACTTTCTACCCCCTGGTCAAATTCGGATAAAAATATTAGTTTAGAAAAAGTAGATGCAAAGCAGCAGGAAATACAAAAGGAGAAAAATGAATCAGAAAACGTATCAAATGATGAAACCTCCTATAAAGCAATAAGCAATGAAAAAAGCTCAACTCCTACTATTGAAAAAGAGATGAGTCCAGTAAGTCCAAGTTCATCGAAAGCAACGTTAAATCTTTTGCCAAATAAAAAAGCTCAACTCCTACTATTGAAAAAGAGATGAGTCCAGTAAGTCCAAGTTC
>CAYXQH010000321.1:0-7085 GCA_964467425.1 uncultured Saprospiraceae bacterium | reverse complement strand
TATAGAATCCGAAGCCGAAGAAACCAGAGCAACTTTAGAAGGAGAGCTAAAAGAAAAGCTGAAAAATCGCTACGAATACGATAATGTCTTCATTTCTGCCTTGAAAAAAGAAAATATTGATCTTTTTCGTGAAAAACTTACCACATTAGTAAAAGATTTATACGAAATTCGTTATCCTTACCAAGTGAAACACTGGTAATTGATGAATGCTTTAAAATTCAAGTAGAATATTAAAAAACTATTATTTTTTATTAGATAAAGCTATAGAACTACAAAAGAAATACCGGTTAAAAGACAACATGAATCCGATTTTAAGTAAATATGCCCATCTTCTGGTAAATTACTGCCTAGATATCCAAAAAGGAGACCGCCTTTACATCAAAAGTACGACCCTTGCAGAACCCTTGATTAGAGAAGTGTTTCGAGCAGCGCTTAAAGCTGGCGCTATGCCTGTAGTGGATTTAGAATTTCGGGAGAAAGGGAAAATATTTTTGGAGGAAGCAGAAGGAGAACAATTGAAGTTTGTCTCTCCAATGTATAAAAAGGCGATGGAAGAATATGAAGCTTACCTGTATATTCGGGCACCTTTCAATTTGAAAGGTAATGGAGCTCCGAATCCTGAAAAGCTAAAAATCACCAAGCAAGCTATTGCACCTATCTCAAAAAGGTATTTCGAAAGAACGGCAACCCGTGATCTAAAACGGAACCTTTGTCAATATCCAACCATGGCTGCAGCACAGAACGCTTCACTTTCTCTGGAAGATTATGAAAAATTTGTCTTCGGAGCATGTAACCTTTTCCACGATGATCCCGTCCAAAAGTGGTTGGAAGTCCGATCTTATCAGCAGCAGATTGTAGATGTATTGAACAACAGAGAAAAAGTACACTATAAAGGAGAAGGAATCGATATCTCTTTTTCTACAAAAGGGCGAACTTGGATTAATTCGGATGGTCAAACAAATATGCCTTCTGGAGAGGTTTATACTTCGCCAGTCGAAAATTCGGTAAATGGGGTAATAAATTTTAGTTATCCAGCCGTTTATATGGGACAAGAAGTGGAAGATGTGACCTTATGGGTGAAAGATGGTTATGTAGAAAAGTGGGAAGCAAAGCAAGGACAAAAATTTTTAGATGAAATTTTTGAAATTGAGGGGACCCGACGATTTGGAGAGGCTGCAATTGGAACTAATTATAATATTAACCGTTTCACAAAAAACATCCTTTTTGATGAAAAAATAGGCGGAACAGTCCATATGGCGATCGGACAATCTTATTTACAGGCGGGAGGAAAGAATCAATCAGCGATACATTGGGATATGATTGCCAATATGATGAATGGAGGAGAAATTTATGCGGATGATGAGAAGATTTACGAGAGTGGCAGATTTTTGTTTGTAGATTCGCTATCTTTGCAGTAGCTATTGAAAACCACTTAGTAATATAATACTACTTTTTTTAATTTTAACTTATTATCGTGAACAGAAACTTAGCATTCCTTGAACTTAAATACGGTAACATTTACGGAGGCTACCCCAACTTTTATGCAATTAAAGAAGTTTGTCTATTGGTCTTTGAAACGGATACCAACCGTGTTTTTATAGAAACCTTTAGTAATACTTCAGATATTGATATGGTCAGCGTTTATTCTAAAGTTGATGAACTTGGGAATACCAAAGAACGTGTCCGTGAAGTTGTCAATATGAGAACCAACCGTGTGCGACCTTATGATGAAGAATACCAACTCGGCGAGATGGATCTTGATCGAGAGTTCGCAAAACTTCGTAATACTAAAAGATACCTCAAAGGCTTCTTTATGAAGAATCTTCGAAAATATCGTTTTCAGGATGTCGTAACCTTTGATGGACGACGTGATGTTTTTCTTTGTGAAAAAGCAGGCGTTGATTTTAGAAGGTATTATATCCATGATTTACAGAAAGATATTACCAAAGAAACCAACTACTTATTTTCATTAAATAAATTAGCGAAAGTGATTGGGTTTAATTTTGATGGTGGAAATCTACGATCAAATAACCTGCAGTATCGACTGCATCCAATTGCTTCCGATCAAATTATGCCAAAATCTGCTGCTTTAGATGCGGTTAGATTATTAATGGTTCATCAAGAGTTCAGAGAACGTAATGATGATTTTATGATGAAGGCAGCACTGCTACTTAATAAGATTGAGATGGCGAAAAAAGTGTAATGCCAAAAAAGCTGTTGAAAACAAAAGGCTGCAACGCATAAACGTTGCAGCCTTTACTATTTTATGGATTTTTTTTCAATTATCGTGCAGAAGCTCAATTAGATTTCACCTTTAAATCTGTTTAGTGTTTGTTTTTTTAAGTATAAATATTCAAGGTGAATTATTAGACACAAAGTCTTTTTTGTTGGACGATAAAAACTATTGAATAATATAAGGCTGCAATGCATAAGTGTTGCAGCCTTATCTGTTTTAGGAATTCAATTTTATGAATGAATGGGAAGAATTAATAAATGATAGGGAAATATTGCCTACTTAGAAACTGATCTTTGCTTTAATTTTGGCGGACTTATTTAATTAATTCAAAAAATTTATTCACATGAAAAAATATTCTATTTCATTTTCCATCCTACTTTTTTCTCTTTTTGTACTTACGACAGCATTTAAATCTTCGGATAAATTAGCAGAGGGGTCAGACGCTAAATCTTTGGCTTTGATCAAATCTCTTGAAAAAACAAATGGTGGTTGGAAAGCACTTTCTAAATTGAAAGATGTAGAGTATCTGTATACCTACGATGATAAAAATAAAAAGGCAAAAGATATATCTATTGAACGGTATATTTTCAATGGAGAACATTCATGGGCGGATTATAAAACAGACCATGCTGTAAATGTTATGCCTGGTGTTGCTGGGAATGTAAAACAATGTTTTATGGATGGAAAAGCAGAAATAACACTCAACGGAAACCAAGTGACTGATCCCGAGGCAATTGGAGGAACAGCTTTTTTGCGGAGTGCTAATTTTTATTGGTTTACCATGATGTATAAATTAAACGATCCAGGAACCATCAATAAATATGTCGGTACTGAAAAAGTAAATGGTATTGCCTATAACAAAGTTAGTTTGACCTATGAAAATACGGGTAAAGAAGCCGATGATGAATATATTTTATATTTCAATCCTAAAACTAATCTGGTAGATCAATTTTATTTTTCACTTCCAGCTTTTGGTGTCAATGCGCCAGTGTTAAGAATGGAGTTGGAGTATGAAAAAATAAAAGGTGTGTATATCGCAACTACTCGGAAAGGTTATTTCCCAAATGAAAAAGGAGAGTATAGTCTTGGAGGCGTTTATACTTCATCTAATATTAAATTTAAAAATGGATTTAAAAAAACGGATTTTGCTTTATAAAAAAAGAATGCATTCAAGAGGATTTCTTCAATTTTTAGTTCGGTAATAGAAATCTAATCTAATTCTATATACAACAAATCGCTCTTTTGTCACTGGTAATCTTTGCCAGTGACTTTTTTTTGGTGCTTTAAAATGTCGATACGTTATGATGTTCTGCCTTTTTAAAACAATTTGAAAATGTAGCAGCGAAGACAGTTGTAGTTATTTAAAATGTGATGGTCCTAATGTTATACTTCTGTGATAACTTCTATATGATTTAATAACATCTTTGTGTCCTATTTACTAATTCTAGTATGTTTTTCTTCATCTCCATGAAATTACAGTCTCAATTAATTAGAGGTATAAAATCAGTTCTTGCGGATTTAGTGACACCCTTTCGGAATATTTTTTTCTTTGTCATATGATTTAGTACCCTCTTGGAAAGGTCTTTGGAGAATATATTAAATATAAATGCAATACTTTTTATCACCTTATAAACTAAAATCAGTATGTGGATAGATTGTTTACAAAATACCGATATCAGAAAAAACCTAAGTAAGAAAAGGTTTAGAAAAAAGAACCTTAGTCTTATTGCCATTTTATTTTTCTTTGGCTCTTTTTTTAATAATCAATTAACGGCTCAGGTCGTGATTAACGAAATCATGGCAGGAGGGACCATAGAATTAAAGAATACAGGAACGACCACTGTAGATGTGTCAGGGTACTGGCTCTGTGATTTTCCTTCCTATCAGCAAATAGGTAATTCTACTCTAGAATGTGGAAGTACTTCAATGGCGCCTGGAGATATTCTTACCATAAATGACTTTAATGTTGTAGATGCTGCGGATGGCGAAATGGGATTATATATCTCTAGTGCTTTTAGCAGCGCTTCAGATATTATTGATTACATAGAATGGGGGTCTACGGGACACACTAGATCACCCGTTGCAGTTGCAGCAGGCATTTGGTCAACAGGAGATTTTGCAGCTGCCTTTGGAGCATCAGAATCTATAGCCTATAGCGGGATTGGTGATAGTTCAAACTCTTGGACTGCCTCGTCAACGACAACAATTTGTGCTGAAAACTCAGCTCCGTGTGATGTAGTTGGTGGTGTATTAGCAGGCGGACCTTATGAGTTTTGTGTAGGCGATGGAGTAGCAGATAATGTATCTTCTGTTTCTTTGAGCGGAAATTCAGGAACAAATTCTCAATGGGTTGTAACAGATGAACAAGGAAATATCTTAGGCTTACCACCGATGCCTAGCGCCGTTAATTTTGATGGAGCAGGTCCAGGCACGTGTTTAATCTGGCACTTGTCTTATGAAGATGGTTTGGCAGGGTTAGAAGCAGGAATGAACACAGGTGATTTAGCAGGGTGTTTTAATTTTTCGAATTCCGTAACAGTAGTAAGAAATCAACCAGAGGGCGGAACCTTAGCAGGCGGTCCTTATGTGTTTTGTGTAGGTGATGGAATACCGGACAATGTATCTGGAGTTACTGTATCTGGAAACTCAGGAACAAATTCTCAATGGGTTGTAACAGATGAACAAGGAAATATCTTAGGCTTACCACCAATGCCAAGTGCAGTTGATTTTGACGGAGCAGGTATAGGAACCTGTTTGATCTGGCACTTATCTTATGAAGATGGTTTAACAGGACTGGCAGCAGGAATGAATACCAGTGATTTAGTAGGTTGTTATGATCTTTCTAATTCTATTACAGTTATTCGTGGAATGCCAGATGGTGGAACAGTTTCTTTAGTTGATGGCTCTACAGTTGAATACGTAACAGTAGGAGATGTAGTATTGAATGTGCAACATGAAAGTGATGCAACCAATCTGGACTACTACTATATTGTAACGGATATAAATGATGTTATTCTAGCTTTTATAAACTCAGCAAATGGGAATACATTGGATCTAAGTTTAGCACCTATTGGTGAATGTCATATTTGGGGCTGGAGTAATGGAAGTTTGCCAAACCCTGTAGTAGGCGAGCATATTTCTACATTGAATGATGATAGCTGTGAAGAACTCTCGGATAATTTTGTACGAATAATCAGACAACCAGACAATTGTGATGTATTTGTAAATAATATTTCTCTAGCAGATGGTTCAAAAAGTGCTACTATCTGTGTGGATGGTAATCCTGATCCCTTGAATGTAGTTACAGGAGGCGGTGCAGATGTAGAAGAAGGATGGATCATTACTGATGATGCAGGGAATATTTTAGCTTTACCAGCTAATCCTCCATTCGATTTGGACGGAGCAGGTCCAGGTACCTGTGAGATTTGGTATGTACTTTATGAAACAATAGCTGGTAATGTAATAGGTAATAACCTGACTGATATTAGTGGTTGTTTATCCTTTTCTAATCCAATTACAGTAAATCGTATAGATGGTTCTGGTAATTTGGATGGTGGAACTTTAATGGGAGGTCCTTATGAGTTTTGTGTAGGGGATGGATTTTCTGATAATGTATCAGGGGTTACCTTAAGTGGTAATCTTGGAACCAATTCACAATGGGTTGTAACTAATGAAATGGGTGATATATTAGGTTTACCTCCGACTCCTGAAGCAGTAGACTTTAATGGAGCGGGACCTGGTACTTGCCAAATCTGGCATTTATCATACGAAGATGGATTAGTTGGTTTAGAACAGGGTGATAATACAAATGATTTACAAGGTTGTTTTGATTTTTCAAATCCAGTTACCGTAATAAGAAATAGTGTAAACGGTGGTATTTTGTCAGGAGGTCCTTACGATTTTTGTGTTAATGATGGGATTGCTGATAATGTATCGAATATTACATTAAATGATAATAATGGAGCCAATTCCCAATGGGTAGTAACAGATGAGCAAGGTATGATCTTAGGCTTGCCACCAACGCCTGGTGCAGTTAATTTTGATGTAGCTGGTCCAGGAGTTTGCTTGATTTGGCACTTGTCCTATGATGATGGATTGACAGGCTTAGCAGTAGATAATAATGTAGCAGATTTTGTCGGTTGTTATGATTTATCAAATTCGATAACAGTCGTTAGAAATAGTGTAAGTGGTGGAACCTTGGCAGGCGGTCCTTATGAATTTTGTGTAGGAGATGGAATAGCGGATAATGTATCCTCAGTTACCTTGACCGGTAATTCAGGGCCAAATTCACAATGGGTCGTAACAGATGAACAAGGGATGATCTTAGGCTTACCGCCAATGCCAAGTGCAGTTGATTTTGATGGAGCGGGCCCAGGCACTTGTTTGATCTGGCACTTATCTTATGAAGATGGCTTAACAGGTTTAGCAGCCGGAATGAACACGAGTGATTTATCAGGTTGTTTTAACTTTTCCAATTCAGTAACGGTAGTAAGAATACAACCGGAAGGCGGAACTTTAGCAGGAGGTCCTTATGAATTCTGTGTAGGAGATGGAGTAGCAGATAATGTATCCTCGGTGACCTTGACTGGAAACTCAGGAACCAATTCGCAATGGGTAGTAACAGATGAGCAAGGAATGATATTAGGTTTGCCACCAATGCCAAGTGCCGTTAATTTTGATGGAGCGGGACCAGGTACTTGTTTAATCTGGCACTTATCTTATGAAGATGGCTTGACAGGTTTGGCAGCAGGTATGAATACTAGTGGTTTAGCAGGCTGTTTTAATTTTTCGAACTCAATAACAGTAGTAAGAAATGAGCCAGTTGGCGGAACCTTAGCAGGAGGTCCTT
>CAYXQH010000320.1:0-7086 GCA_964467425.1 uncultured Saprospiraceae bacterium | reverse complement strand
ATCGATCGCCAAAAACTTTTGAAAAAAATATCAGATTTAGATTAAGATTTATATGCATCCCGTTTTGAAAACTTTTACCTTTGACTGATTCTTAATTTATTTTTAAAACGCGATAATTTTTTTCTATCATCATGTCAACAGTTACAAAACAAATTTTATCTGATCGAATTTTAAACATGTCCGAATCTGCAACGATTGCTATGGCTCAAATGGCACGGGAACTAAAAGCAAAAGGACATGATGTGATTAGCCTTAGTCTTGGTGAACCTGATTTTGATACACCGGAACATATTAAAGAAGCAGCTGTCCAGGCTTTAAAAGATGGCTACACAAAATATACCCCCGTTCCAGGGCTTCCTGATTTGAGACAGGCGATTGTTGATAAGTTTAAGCGAGATAATAATATTGATGTTGATCTTGCTCAAGTCGTAGTTTCAAATGGTGCCAAGCAATCTATTGCCAATTTGTCCTTGACTATGCTCAATAAAGGAGACGAAGCAATCATTCTTGGACCTTATTGGGTTTCCTATTATGAAATTGTAAGATTGGGCGGAGCAACTCCAGTGATCGTTTCTGCTGGGATTGAAGACGATTATAAAATTAATCCGGATGAATTGCGGAAGGCGATTACTCCAAAAACAAAATTTGTTCTTTTCTCTTCTCCTTGTAATCCAACAGGCTCAGTTTATACCGAAAAAGAATTAAAAGCGATTGCGGATGTAGTTGCAGAATTTGATGATGTTTATATCATTGCGGATGAGATTTACGAATATATCAATTTCGCTGGAAAGCATGTGAGTATTGGTTCTTTCGAAAATGTGAAAGATCGGACGATTACTGTGAATGGTTTTGCAAAAGGGTTTGCGATGACGGGATGGCGATTAGGTTATATGGCGGCGCCGCTTCCGATTGCCAAAGCTTGTGCAAAGATGCAAGGACAATTTACTTCCGGTGCAAATGCCTTTAGTCAAAAAGCAGCAGCCTATGCATTGAATGCAGATATGACGCCGACCCATAAAATGCGAGATGCATTTTTGAAACGAAGAGATATCGTGATCAAAGGACTTCGCGAAATTCCAGGCTTTAAAGTAAATGATCCGCAAGGAGCCTTCTATGTTTTTCCAGACATCAGTGCCTATTTTGGAAAAACAGATGGCACTATGACGATTAATAATTCGGTTGATTTTTGTGAATATATTTTAAAGAATTGTTACGTCGCGGTTGTAGCAGGCTCTGCTTTTGGAGCTGAAGGTTGTTTCCGATTAAGCTATGCAGCATCAGAAGAGCAATTGATTGAAGCGATCCGACGAATAAAAGAGGTGATGGCTAAGCTTCGCTGATTGCCCCTCCCTTTGGTCGGGGAATGATAGATCGTCTTCGCCGATAATGATAGATTCCCTTCGGGAATAATGATAGATCACCTACGGTGATAATGATGGTCGCCTATGGCGAAATAGTGAGCTAAGATTTCTATTTCGCCGTAGGCGACCATCATTTTTTGCCAAAGGCAAAACCATTATCGACGAAGTCGATCTATCATTTTCATCTCGCCGCAGGCGAATGAACCATCATTTCGAGGCCGAAGGCTGAGACCATCACTTTCACCGCAGGTGAACTATCATTTCCGAGCCGTAGGCGAGGACTCCAACGCGTTCATGTCCTCCATCATTTGAATCAACTCTGCCCGGTAACCATTTGCATCTAATCCTTTTGCTTTTTTCGCCAGATCAATAACGAGATCATACTTGGCGTCTTTTTTAAATTCAGAATCTCTAAGAAGCATTCCGAATCCAGCTACTGCTGCAGACCAGCGGAAGTTATCACTGGTTTGGTTCAGTTCTAAGTTGGTGTCAATTACTGGTTTTTCAATCAACTTACTTTCTGTTCCTTCTGGTTCTTTATAACGTAATTTGATCGTCAAAAGCTCGGCACTTTTTGCAGCTTTAGTTTTTATTTTCTTCTCTTTTTGATATTTCAATTTATCAACCTTAGTTAAAAATTCGCTATCTACGCCAGCTGGAATAATTTCGTAAATCGCTGTCACGGTATGACCAGAGCCTAATTCTCCTGCATCTTTTTTATCATCATTAAAATCTTCGTCTTGCAACATTCGGTTTTCATAACCAATAAGACGATAGCCTTTTACTTTAGTTGGATTAAATTCTAACTGCAGTTTTACATCTTTAGCAATCGTGAAAAGCGTCCCACCAAATTCATTGACCAATACTTTCTTAGCTTCGTTGATATTATCGATATAGGCGTGATTTCCATTTCCTTTATTCGCTAGCTTTTGCATTTTGTTATCCTTATAGTTTCCAGTCCCAAATCCCATGACGGTTAGGAAAATTCCTTCTTTTCTTTTTTCCTCGATCATACTTTCCAAATGTGCATCACTACTCTGACCAACATTGAAATCTCCATCCGTTGCTAAAATAACTCGATTGTTTCCACCTTTTTCAAAGTTTTCTTTTGCGATTTTATAAGCCAAATTTATCCCGGCCCCTCCAGCAGTAGAACCACCTGCTTGTAGTTGATCAATTGCCGCTTTGATTTTTTGCTTGTCAGCACCACTAGTAGCAGTTAAGACGGTTCCGGCAGCTCCTGCATAAACGACTATAGCTACACAATCTTCTTCTCTTAATTGGTCTACGAGCAGTTTGAATGACGATTGTAAAAGAGGAAGTTTATTTTGACTACGCATACTACCTGACACATCAATTAAGAAAACTAAATTAGAAGCTGGCAATTTATCGGTTGCAACTTTTTTGCCTTGCATGCCAATATGAAATAAGCGATGGTCTTTATTCCATGGACAATCAGACACTTCGGTCACTACTTCAAACGGATGTTTACTTTGAGGTTGTGGATATTCATAATTAAAATAGTTGACCATTTCTTCGATTCTGATGGCATCTTTTGGTGGCTTTTGACCACGTTGAATATATCGGCGCATATTCGCGTAAGATGCTGCATCTACATCAATTGAGAAAGTAGAACGTGGTTCGTTGCGAACTTCCTGAAAACGATTCTCATTAATAAAATCGTAATCTTCTGTATTATGTAAAGGTCTTAATTCTCTTTGTTTTACATGAGGGTGAACATTTCTCTTCATATCATGTGCAACAGTGGGAGGAGCAGAAGTAGGATAACTTGCTGATTTTTTTCGTTTACTTTTTTTGTTTCGTCGTTTTTTATTCTTTTTGACAGTAGAAACACTATAACCGCTGACTCTCCTTTTTTTTCGAACACTCCTTCCCGACACTACGGCCTCTTCAAGAAGGACAATAGATTCAGCCATTTTGATAATGATCAGTTTTTCTGCAGAGGAAATTTCTGTTTCAGTTGTCGTGTACCCCGTATAAGAGGTTACAAGAGTAAGGGGGAAAGGACGGTTTGTCTGGATAGAAAAATTTCCGTCAATATTCGTAACAGCTCCTTGTGTAGTTCCTTTGATCAGAATACTTGCTCCGATCAATCCTTCGCCACTATCTTTCTCTAGAACAGTGCCCTTGATCGTAGTAGTTTGAGCAAAGGATAGGCTGGTAAAAAATAGAAGCATGAGTAATGAAGATAAATACTTTTGCATAGCTTTAGATTTTATGATGATTAAAAAGAATATGATTTATAGGTCTAGGTTAGAGGGTTCTTGAGGGGGTAATGGGCAAATAATTATTTTTTTAAAAGCATCCGGATCTTCTTTCATTTTTATAGAAAGAAAAGTATCCAGGTTTTCAATGATCAGCTCCTGATCAAAATAGCCGATGTATTCGATTTTTATTTTCCAGGGTAAGGAGCGATTATTTTCCAGACTGAATTTTCCATCCCAGTCAGTTATGGTCCCTTCCATTGAATCCTGAAAAGTGATTCGCGCACCAAGGATTTTATAATTTTCATCACCTGCTACTACGATTCCTTTTAAAGTGCTGGTCTGCTGGCTATAAAGTTGGCTGAAACTGGTTATTCCGATAAAAAGAATAAAAAATGAGATCTTTCGCATGGCTTGAATTTTGGGTTTAAAATCCTTGTTTCCTATAATGGATGCAGAAATTGGGCGGATTACATAAAAGGGCATAAATTTTTTTTAATTTTATTTTTTTAAGTAGCCGTTACGAATTATATTATCAGGATAATTTAGGCCAACTACTAAATCTAATGAATGCTTCGAATTTTTCGCAAAAAGCCGGATGACTGTTCTGATGCTGAATTGGTGGCGCTTTATAAAAAAAGTGAGGACACCAGCTATTTGGGTACGCTTTATGAGCGATATACTGAGCTGGTTTATGGTGTTTGTTTGAAAATTTTAAAAAATGAAGAGGAGGCCAAAGATGCCTTTATGACAGCTTTCGAAAAACTGGTACAAAAAGTTAAAACTCAGGATATTAAAGACTTTCGACCCTGGTTACACGTCTTAGTAAAGAATCATTGTTTTGAGGTTTTACGTAGGAAGAAAAAACATTTAACAGTTTCTTATGAGACAGAATTTATGCAATCGGAGGAAATTGAGCATCCATTTAGTGAGGATTTGTCTTTAGAACGAGAAAATGCCCTCGAATTTTGCATTGAAAAGCTTTCTGGAGACCAAAAAGAATGCGTAAAACTGTTTTATTATAAGGGTAAAAGCTATAATGAAATAGCTGAAATGAAAAAAGAAGCAGTTGGAAGAGTTCGTTCTTATATTCAAAACGGACGTAGAAATTTGAAAATGTGTATAGAAAGTAAGGTCGCAAGTGGTGGAAGGTAAGACAGGTAATCAGGAAAGATCCTTGAATCTGAAGCGAAACGAAGGGTTCGCACATCTGAATGAAATAAAAGAGGACAAGTGAGTAAATGAGGAAATGAAATAACGAATATTTTTAAAATGATCGATAAATTAAAAAGGTGGTTAAGTGGAGATGCTGACTGGAAGGCAGAGCAGAAGCTGGATCAGTTGGGCAAGAATGATCCTTTTCTCGCTGATGCGATGGAGGGTTATCGTTCCATGCCTGAAAGCGATCATGCTAGTGTAGTGAAAGATTTGAAAGCGAAGCTACCAGTGAAAATGCAGAGTACAGCTACAAAAGGAGCAAGTATTTCCTGGAAAGCTATTGCAGCAGCAGCTTCATTGATTGGAGTCATTGGATTATTTATTTGGACTCAAAATAGTTTTGATAGTAGTGGAAGCATTGCACAAACGAGACAACAACAGAAATCTGAAACACCAGCTCCAGGTGCTCCAATTGAAGAGTTGAAAAAGATAAATGAATCAGACGAAATTATTGCTTTCGAAGAAGAGTCGGCTCAAGAGGCAGAATCTGAGGTGCTGGAAGAAGTGCCATTCAATGATGAAAATAATGCAGCAGGAACTATAATTGGAAATACTGTAAACCCCAATGCTGGTAGCCCAAGGGTTGATCCTTCAAATATTGAAGCAGGAATCACTGAAGAAGATGATCTGTATGTTTTTGATGGAATACCCGTCACTGAGGAGGAACCACCAACGTTTGAAGATGATAATGTCAAGGATCGAATAGCTACCTCAGAAGACGATGTAATTGTAGTTACTGCGCCTCCATCATATGCTCCACCGCCTGCTGCTGCAGATGCTGCTCCACCGCCTGTCATCGCGGAGGCTAAGAACGAAGCTGTTGCTAAAGATAAAGCGAAAGAAAGTGCAGAAGCCAGAAGATTTGAAGATAGTGATGTTTCAGCTAACTACAGTGCAGAATTATTTAGCTTGAGTGGTACGGTGATAGACCTTAGCAACGAAGATGCATTAATTGGCGCTAATGTGTATGTAAAAGGTACAGGAGAAGGTACCGTCACTGATGTTGATGGACGTTTTACTTTACAAAGTAGCCAGCCTTTACCCTGGACTGTAGGTGTTAGTTATATTGGTTATAATGATACAGAAATTGAAGTAAGTGATGTAAATAAGCCGATACGAATTACATTAGATGGTAGCAATGTTGCTTTGGAATCTGTTGAGATTCAGGGGTATCGTGCTGATAAGAAAAAAAGAAGTAAATCAGCTGTCGAAGAACCAAAGCCAGTAAAAGGATTTAAAAAATACGAACGCTATATTCGTAAAAATTTAAAGTACCCTACTCTCGCGAAACAAAATAAAATTCAGGGTGGTGTCACCGTTCGTTTCTTCATTAATGAAGAAGGAAAACCAGAGGATGCAAAAATCATAACTTCTATAGGTAGTGGTTGTGATGCTGAAGCGATTCGTTTGATTGAGGAAGGTCCTGAATGGAAACCTAGAAACGTATGGGCGATTTATACCGTAGTTTTTAAACTATAAATGTTCTTTAAAAACGTTCCAACTCTGCCTGTATATTTTCTCTCGCTTTTTTCTCATAAAGCTGATAAAACAAATCTGTTTTAAAAATTCGGTCTTTTTCTAAAAAATGTTGTAGTACTTTTTTTCTGCCAGGCTTGTATAGAATGGACGGGACTCGCTTATATTCTTTTCTGATTTTTGCTACGTAATCTTCATAGGTTTTTGGATCACTTCCAAGTATGGATAAGTCAAAGTCTAGTAAAAAAGCATTGTCTGTTTTGTCAGCGTCTTGTTTCCAGTTTTCAAAAGTATGAGTTTTAGTGGAGCAAATTAGTTTGAAAACCTTTTGTTGGAAATCTAAAGACAAACCAATTTCCTGAAGCCGTTTTATACAATAGGCTGCACTTTTCTCTTCGTTCTTTTTACTCAATGGATTGTAAATAATATCATGGTACCAAATGGAAAAAGCTATAGCTTTTTTATCTGACAGCTCATTTTTATACATGTCCATTTTTTGAAAAAGATCCTCGAGATGTTCCAGGTTATGGTAAGCGCGATTTTTATCATCATAATGATGAACAATTTCACTCCAAAGCTTTTTAGAAGTTGAAGCATTGAGCTTAAATACGGAATTGAATTTATCCCAGCGAGCTTTCAACAAGTCCTGCATATTGTTTTCTTAAAAAACAAACGAAGCGAAAAGTATGTTTAAGAATATTGGTATTAAGAACAAGGTTCAATGCCCCAATCCGTATGTCCACGTCCTTTGCGACAGGTCCAGTTTTTCTTAATAAGCTTGACATCCCAATTGCTCCTACTTTGCT
>CAYXQH010000319.1:0-7103 GCA_964467425.1 uncultured Saprospiraceae bacterium | reverse complement strand
CCACATAACCACATAACCACATAACCACATAACCACATAACCACATAACCACATACTTTTATGACATTAAAACGACCAGAGGATCACGAATCACACGACTATTTTAAACTGTATATCAATCAGGTGCCTGGAGATAATTTTTTGCGTGTTTTAAAAACATCCTACCTCAGTACCTTATTGCTTTTAGAAAACATGGATCTTGAAAAATGGAATTTCCGTTATGCGGAAGGAAAGTGGTCCATCAAAGAAGTAATGCTGCACATATTAGATACAGAACGGATTTTTGCTTATCGAGCATTAAGAGTTTCCAGAAATGATATGACGCCAATGCCGGGCTTTGAACAGGATGACTATGTTCCTTTTTATGACGCGGAAAATAGAAGTATTAAATCTATTCTTAAAGAATATAAAGCGGTTCGCAGAGCAAGTATCGCGCAGTTTAAAAATTTTAATGATGATATGTTAGGGCGAGTTGGTACAGCAAGTGAGCACGCCATATCTGCAAGAGCACTTGGATTTATGATTGCCGGGCATGAGATTCATCATGTACGAATTTTGAAAGAACGTTACCTTGTATGATTGGATACGATTAAAAAATGAGCTATGAATAACACTTCTTCTATTCGACTAAAACGTCACTTGAAAGTAGTCCCTTTGTTATTACCTGCACTGGATGAAGCTGCTTTAGGCACCAGGCCCAGTCCCGATAAATGGTCAAAAAAAGAAATCCTGGGTCATTTGGTTGATTCCGGTTTGTATAATTTAGAACGGTTTACAAAAATTCGCTTTTGTACACCACCTTTTGAAATTGTACCTTATCCACAAGCAGAGCTGGTAAAAGCCAATAATTATCAATCGCAGGATATTAGTGACATCCTGGCTTTATGGAAAAATTTAAATAAACAAATTCTTTCTCTTTGGGAGAGTTATTCAGATACTGAATTAAAAATTAAGATCGATAATCCAACGTTTGGAAATGGGGGAGATCTGCTTTGGTGGATGGAGGATTATACGGACCATTTAGAACATCATCTTTGCCAAATTTTTGGTTCAGAATACACCACACAAAAATTGTGGATTGCTACTCCTTCAGAAGCAGCACAATTACTTTCTAAAAGTGAAAAGCCCTTTGTAAAATTAATGGAGCATGGAAGTATGTATGTGGAATACTATGCGCCAGAATTTGAAGATCTACAAACTCCACATGAGCAAGATGAATTATATATCATTGATCAGGGAGAAGGTGTATTTTATAACGATGGGGTTCGGCATACTTTCGAAGCAGGAGATGTGTTGTTTGTTCCAGCAGGTGTAGAGCATCGCTTTGAAGACTTTTCGGAAGACTTCGCAACTTGGGTTGTTTTTTATGGGCCGAAAGGAGGGGAAAAAGAAGTTTTATAAGTTGTTGTTTGATTCTTCAGTGACAGGGACTTCTACTTGCTTCTTTTTACCTAAAAAATTAGAAAAGAGAAATATACCAATACCTACCATGATGGATACATCAGCAAAATTAAAAATACCTGTTCGTAATTCACCAATGCCCATATTCATGAAATCAATCACTTTCCCATAAAGAAGCCGATCATAAATATTACTAATTCCACCACCTAAAATAAAGCTCAAAGCGATCACCTGATATTTATTCAGTTCCTTTGAAAATAAGGTGTAAAAAGAAAGAAGAAGCAACATGATCACAGGAAGGGCTTTCAATAAAATAAATTGAAGCGTAGGATTCATATTAGAACCAAGGCTCAAAAATGCACCATCATTTTCTACAAATGTCAGCACAAACATATCATTCAAATAATAGGTAGAAGGCTGCCCTGCTAATTGTTCGAGCGCCATATTCTTGGTTACCTGGTCTAAAAGAATATTAGCAATGATCACTATTAAGACTATTCCAATGCGCTTTATCGTGGTATTCATATGTACTTTCAAATTTTGAAGGTGCAAATTTAATATAAAATACTATCTTTATTCACTTCTTAAACTTAAAACCAATTTTTAGAGATGGAACCCATTTTTACCAATGATGCTGTAGTCTTAGGATTGTTAATGATTGTCTTGGCGCTTGTTTTTTATACTTCTAACTTAGAGTCCTCGACATTTAAAAAATTCTATACCTATGTTCCCGCCTTATTACTCTGTTATTTTCTACCTGCTTTATTGCATTGGCCATTAGGCTTGATTGCGCCACATTGGTACTCGCCGGATTTATTAGATCACTTAGCGGACCTTGGGCTTAGTTTACCAGAAGAGGGTATGTCCTTTTCTGAAATTAATCAATGGATTAAAGATGAAAAGATTCCTGATACAGAGGGTTATGAAGGACATTCACAGTTGTATTTTGTCGCTTCCAGGTATTTATTGCCTGCAAGTTTGATATTGCTTTGTGTGAGTATTGACTTTAAAGGCTTGGTAAATTTAGGTCCTAAAGCCTTGATTATGTTTTTTGCAGCAACGCTGGGAATTATTATCGGAGGCCCAATAGCTTTATATTTAATTTTAGAATTTGCTCCGGAAATTATCGCTGCTGATAATGATCAGCTTTGGCGAGGGCTTTCCACCGTAGCAGGAAGTTGGATTGGAGGAGGAGCTAATCAAAATGCGATGGCGGTGATTTATGAAGTAGAAGAAGCGCCGATTTTTCCGACGATGATTATCGTGGATGTCGTGGTTGCTAATTTGTGGATGGGCTTTTTGTTATATGGTGCTAATGTATCTGGGAGAGTAGATAAATGGTTGAATGCAGACAGTTCAATGATTGAAGAATTGAAAAGGAAGATGTCAGATTATAAAGCTAGTGTTTCCCGGATTCCAACGACGACGACCTTGTTCGTTTTGTTGGCAGTAGCTTTTGGTGGCGTAGCGATTTCCCATTTCGGAGCAGACATAATGACTCCTTTTATGAAAACATATGAAGAGACCTTAGGAGGCCTGGGGTTACATTCCTTGATGAGTGGATTCTTTTGGTTGATCGTTATTGCAACGACCATTGGAGTGTTGTTGTCGTTTACACCAGCAAGAAAATTAGAAGGCGTTGGAGCCTCGACTTGGGGATCTATTTTTATTTTTATTCTTGTCGCGACGATAGGGATGAAGATGAATTTAGGAGAAGTCTATAAAAATCTTGGGCTTTTTGCTATTGGAATTATTTGGATGCTCGTTCACGTGATTATATTATTGCTTGTAGCAAAAGTAATTCGAGCACCCTTCTTTTTCGTGGCAGTAGGAAGCCAGGCGAATGTTGGAGGTGCAGCCTCCGCGCCAGTTGTTGCTTCTGCTTTTAGTCCTTCCCTGGCGCCAGTAGGAGCCCTAATGGCTGTTTTGGGTTATGGAATAGGAACTATCGGAGCAATCGCCTGTGCAGAAATTATGAAATGGATTGCAATGGGCGGCGGCGGATAGAGCGTTAGATATTTAGAAGCTTCAATATTGATTATTCATTGGCTTTGCCATACCATTCTTTCAAGACCTCGTGCCCGACTTTACCTTGCGGCGTATAGTCTCGAGCATTATAACCTTCTCCGCCATGCATATTTGGAAACCATTTCCAGATGAATCCACCATACCAGTAGGGTTCTTTCCAAAACGTTTCGAAGAGTGCATCGATGGCATTGGCCTGCGCTTGTTCGTTGATCGCAAGGCTTCTGATTTTTCCTTCTAACTCCCAGGTGTTATAAGCGCAGCCATCAACACTTAGATAACCAAATTCAGAAAATACAATGGGCTTTTTAGTTTTATTATAAAATTCCCGAATGGCTTTTTTATAGGGAAGCCAAGCTTTTTTGAGTGCTTCTTTTGAAGGCGTTTTTGTGTCAATAAGAGGAAAGTATGCATTGATGCCACAGTAGTCCAATGCATCCCAAAAAGGAACATCTGGGAATTCATCCCAATTTGCAGCATAGATTAATTTACCTTTATAAACGGAGCGAACTTCTTTTATAAGCTTTCTCCAATACTGTTCTCTTTTTTTGACACTAATTTTGAATTCAGTACCGATGCAAAAAACGGGTACTTCCATTTCTTGAGCAATTTTCGCAAAAGTCATGGCATACTTAGTGTAATCCCTTTCCCAATTTTCCCAGGATTCATTCGAATCAAAATCCAGATCTCCGGTCCAGCTTCTTGGGATATAAACTTGCGGTTTTAAAACGATGTTGATGTTCGCAGCTTTTGCTAATCGGATAGTTTCTCTGACACCTTCTTCTTTTTCACCCCACCATTGTCGATCAGTGTTGAAATAAACTTTAGGTTCGCCAACCATGGTATAAGCATAAGGGATAACAGCAATCCATTCCGCATTGACTTCCCGCACAGCATCCATTGGGTTATTTGAAAAAGGGTCAGGAGGAGCAACGAAACTCAAGCCTTTTAATAATTGAGTTCTAGGTGGAGCAGTTACCTCGGGCATAGACAACGTAGTTTCCTCGCAAGTTTTGAAAAAGAATACTGAAAATAAAAAGGTGATATAAAATTTTACCATAGCTCAAATATAAGGCTTAATGAAATATCTATATTGGAAGTCAGGCAAATCTATTTTTAAAATGATACAAGCTGTCATTCAGCTTGCTTTTAAAGCTTTATAGGGAATTGCCTGATGGGAGATTATGATTTTTAAAAAAAGGAGGCCAATTCTAAAACTCGAATTACGAATATTTAATCAAATGGGTGATTTTGGTATTAAAATAATAAAATATTGATGAATAAAATTGGTTTATGGAGTTTAAAGAGCTTCTTATTGAAAAAAATGCAAAAATAGTGTTGATTTTAGACTTGAAATTATCATTTTGTATAGTTTATGAACGATAAATTATGATTATTGCAATAATTTTAAATATTTGTTGATAAATTTGCATTGAATGTACTTTTTAGTTTAAATTTGTATTATACAATGAGGGATTAATAACGATTAATTCAAAAATTGAAAATAATGTGAGATGACGAAATAGGCAGCCGTGCCCTCCTGTCTCGGGGGTGGAGATCAAAGGATAAATTCTGTCCCGATAACTATCGGGACTGGGCTAACTTCTCCTTGAAGGTTCGAATCCTTCTCTCACAGCAATAAGTAAGTAGAAAGAGGTGAAGGATAATTGCATTCTTCATATTAAAAAAGGATTCATGGTGCAAACCAGAATCCTTTTTTGTTTTAGTGGAATTTATTGTCCAATGATTTAAGCACAAACTCCCAGAGAATTTCATAAGGAACGATTTCGATTTCATCAGATTGCTCAGAGATTTGAATCGGTCTGCTTTTTAGTTTTTCAAAATATTTATCTGCTTTCCGAATGACTCCTTGTTTATGAAAATGAGCTCTTGGTAATTGAATCAGCATTTTGATAAAGCAATTGCTTCTAAAGGATTCATCATCTCTAAGGTATCGGTAGGAGTATTGGTTAAGCGCATCTAGTCGATCGATCACCTTATCGTATTTCTTTTGCTGAAGTAAGTAAAGAATATGAATAATAAGAATCGGAATATTTTTAGCACGTTTATTTTTTGAGTAAACAGGAATCTCATTTAAGTATTTGTTCAATCTGAATTTCTTTCGAGTTTTTTGCTCGTTTGCATCAAATTGAAAAAAAGAATTGAAGTAATTGATATAAACTTCAAACGTTTTCCAAACATCTTTTTCGTTATTGATCTGTCGATTAAAAGTTTTGTGGCTATATAATTTTGAAAATAAAGTATATGCTTCTTCGAATCTTTTGGTATGAAAGCAGAGGTAAATATAAAGTCGATGAGCCGCAAACCAATTTCCACTTCCTTCTGCTGAGTTGGCAATGTCTTCTTTTAAAATGCTTTCACCTTCTGTAAAACGTTTTAATTGTATGCAACAAGCAAGATATTTATTTTGGAAAATACTAATGGCAGTTTTTGCTCCATGATATTTACTGTTTTTAAAAAAGCTAACCGCTTCACTGCATTTTTCCATCATCATTTTATAGTTGTCAGTGAGTTGATATTGGTAAACGTATAAATGGTTCTTATAAAGATTTAGCAGATAAGAATCCAGACCTTTACTTGCAGTTTTAATTTCATTGGCATAATCAGCGGCAAGGCGTGCATTTTCTTGTGTTAAGTTTTTTGAAAAATTAAAATAAGCTTTTAGGTTATGGTAATATTCTTCGGCCAGGGACTCTACCTGGTATACCTTTTTGTAGTGATTAAAAAGGGTATGATATTTTTCATATTTAAGGCGGTCTTTACCATATAAGCAATAATGGTTACGTAAAAACCTTGAAGCTTCCAGAGCTATATAAGTAAATTCAAATTTTACGGCTTTTAAAATCACCTGATGAGCAAGAGAGACAGCTGTTCTTCTCGCACCTTTTCCAACCAGTAGTCTTACAGCAGACCAATCTCTATAACAGCTATAATATGCTTTTTGAAACTCATTATAGGATGGTTCATTTAAGTCAATGGAAAAAAGAGCACTCACTAACCTTTTTCTTAAGCGAGATTTGAGCTTAGTGAAGTTAATTTCTTTATTAGCACGGTTATTATATATGCTATCTATGGGGGCAATGTCGTTTTTGAATTTATTATCAATTAATCCTTGATAGAGGGCAAGGATTTTGTTAGAAGGATTTCCTCTTTCTTCTAAAAAATCTAGATGTTTTACTTTTTGTCGATTGATTAGGCTTGTAAGTTCGATTAAATCTTCCATGCGTAAATTTTTTTTAAAAAAAGTAACAATGTCGCTATGTATAAAATTCGCTTCGTAAGTGGTTGGGTATATTTTTTTTATAAATATTATTAAAATTAAATGTGTTTTTTCTGTTCACATATATGCGAATTTGGCATAATGCGACTGATGGACTTGGGATGATCTTTGGTCTTGTTTAGTCATTTAAACCACTAAAACAAGTCAAAATGATAGAATTATTCATTGCTGCGCTCCTTGCGCTCGGCATTATTACGAGCTCTGATCAAGCTACTCAGGAAATCATCGATCAAAATCAAGCAGAGATCAATCTGTATATTATAGATCAGGATAATGATCAAATATAATATTAATTTCCGTAAAAGCACAAGTTTAAGACAATTAAAATATTGAAAATCAACTGATTAATAAAAAAATTAGGTATTTTTTGCAATAA
>CAYXQH010000318.1:0-7120 GCA_964467425.1 uncultured Saprospiraceae bacterium | reverse complement strand
AACGATGGGTGGTGTATATGATGTAGTAATAGAATCTAATTCTACTATTCCTACTAAAAAGTCGAAAGTCTACTCTACTGCTGCTGACAATCAGCCTTCAGTTGAAATTCATATCCTTCAGGGAGAGCGTCCAATGGCAAAAGATAATCGAGCAGTGGGACGTTTTATCTTAGATGGAATTCCACCTGCACCAAGAGGTGTTCCTCAAATCGAAGTTTCTTTCGATATGGATGCTAATGGAATTTTGAGTGTTTCTGCAAAAGATAAAGGAACTGGAAAAGAGCAAAATATTCGAATCGAGGCTTCTACAGGTTTGTCGAAAGAAGAGATTGCAAAAATGAAAGCAGAAGCAGAAGCGAATGCAGATTCTGATAAGGCAGCTCGTGAAATGGCTGACAAAATAAACACCGCAGATTCTCTTATTTTCCAAACGGAAAAACAATTGAAAGAATATGGCGAGAAAATTCCTGAAGATAAAAAAGCAACGATCGAATCAGCATTGACTGAATTGAAAGATGCACATAAAACGCAGGATTTAGCAGCTATTGATGCAGCCGTTCAAAAAATGAATGATGCATGGCAAGCAGCTAGTCAGGATATGTATCAAGAAACTCAAGAAGGTCAACCAGAAGCTACCGCTGCTGCTGATGATTCTGGAGCTGCTGATGACAACAATACAGAAGATGTTACCGATGTCGAATTCGAAGAAGTCGACGATCAAAAATAACCATCAACCGATTTCTGAGCAATAGTCAATGAATATTGACTTGCGTTGAGCAAAGCAAGAAGGTGCCTTTTCACGAAAGTGAGAAGGCATTTTTTGTTAGGTGCAATTTCATTTTTTTTCTTAGAATAGAATAATGCAGAACTCAGCGACTCCTCTTTTTCGCTATTAAATATAATTTTTACACAGGTTCTTAAAAGATTCCATCCCCAAAACTTCAATTTAGAAGGTAAAAATTCCATCATTTTGTAATCAAAACCAATAGGTTAAAAGCACTCCGTTCATCCATTAAACAGCATTATTCCATTCTTATAACAATTCTAATCCTTTTCCAAAGACTCATCTTCTCCATTTTATGTAATTGACTGTGGCTTCAACTTTCTTGAGCTTTATACTTCTTGTTAGCTCTATTTCTAAATCTTAAAAATTCAATAATGAAACATATATTAAACCTCCTTTTTATTTTTCTCATCAGCTTAAATCTACAGGGACAGACCGACCAGCAAGTCAATCAAATTATTAGTCAATATGATCAGGATAAACTGGACTTAAGAAAAGCTGAAATTGAAATAGCTAAGAATAAACAATTAGAACGTACTAATCTACTTGCTAAAAAATATGGCTGGCCCAAAACAATTGCAGATAATGATGGAACAGTCCGAACACTCATTGGAGCAACCAAAGAAGAAACTCCGCTATATTATACAACCTATAATCTAAGAGCAGTTCAGTCCACACGTACAAATCATTTGCATCAGGGCGGGTCATTAGGTCTTGATTTACATGGTCAGGATATGACCGCTTATATATGGGATCAAGGTGGAATTTTTGTAGATCATCCTGAATTTGCTATACAAGGTGGAGGCAGTAGAGCAGATTATAATGATTTAGCAGCAGGATCTCTGCATAGTACTCATGTAACAGGAACATTGATCGCTCGTGGTGCCAATAGTGCTGCTCTTGGGATGGCACCAGAAGCACATTCCAAAAACTATGATTGGAATGGCGACTATTTAGAAGCTTGGGTTAATGCTCAGAATAATGGTATGCTAATATCTAATCATTCTTATGGCTTATTTAATCCTAATGTACCCGATTATTATTTTGGAGCATATATAGAAGATTCAAGACTCTTTGACGACCTCATGTATAATACACCTTTTTACTTAATGGTTGTTGCCGCAGGAAATGATGGAGAGCTTGAACTCAATGGACAACCATTCTTCCCAGGCATGGATCAATTGACTAATTTCCAAACTGCAAAAAACAACCTTGTCGTTGCAAATGTGCATGATGTTATGTCAAATACGGAGGGAGAAATAAATCCTGAAAATGTTACTGTAAATACATCTTCAAGTATTGGCCCAACTGATGACATGAGAATAAAACCAGACATTGCAGGTAATGGAACTGGTGTGTTTTCAACAGCGAATAACCTTCCTGATGGTGGTTACACTACTATTACTGGAACATCAATGGCATCCCCAAATGTCTCAGGTTCTTTACTTCTTCTCCAACAGCATTATCAAAACCTCAATGGATACTTCCTTAAAGGCGCTTCCTTAAAAGGTCTCGCATTACATACCGCAGATTTATTAGGGGATGGTCCAAATCCACATACTGGCTGGGGTTTACTCAATGCTAAAGAAGCAGCTGAGTTAATCTCTGATGATCCGATAGGTAGTAGAATTAAAGAGACAACACTTAATGATCAACAATCACATACTTATACATTTGAATCTAATGGAGTCGATCCACTATTGGTTTCTATTTCCTGGACGGATCCAGCAGGTGAAATTAATGAAGGTACTGTAAACTCCAATGACAAAGCTCTGGTCAATGACCTAGATGTAAGGGTTTATGATGAAAACAGCAATGAATATACGCCTTATTATCTATGGCATGGAGGAAGCGGTATAGAAGCTTTCCAGGGAGACAATCTTTCAGATCCATACGAACGAGTTGACATAAATGTCCCGGCAGCCGGAACTTACACCATTGTAGTAAGCCATAAAGGAAGCTTGACTAATCAACAACAAGATTATACACTTATCGTATCTGGAGCCTCTGAGGTGTTTTCTGATATAGTAAAAATTGAACAGCTGGATTCAGAACAAAACGTTGATGAAAATTTATCCTTAAATGTAGAATGCGGTGATGAGTTTACAATTAGTTATAGAATTAAAGATAGTGATTGTATCATCGATCAACTTGGGGCTAATAGTCCACAAACTATTCTTTTCGAACTAAATATTTCCCAATTTGGAAATTTAGCGCTGATTCCCGGCAATGGCGGAAATGCTTTTAATCAGTTTGGTTTAGTTAATGTTCCTACTGATTTGATTGATGAAGATGGAACTATTGTTACTGCGACATTTGAAGTAACAGGCGAAATCCAAGCTGAATTCACCAACACCATTACCGTAAGTATGCATCCTTCAAACAACACCGTATACGCCTGTAATATAGCGGAAGCAGATGTTACTCAATCTCCTGTCTGCAAAGGCGACTTAGATGGAGATGGGTTTATCAATAGTACTGATTTGACATTACTCTTGGCCATATTTGGTCAGCCAGTCCCAATGTGTCATCCGGGAGATTTCGACAATGACGAACTTATCAAAATCAATGATATCACTTCATTTATTGCAGTGTACGGAACAAGTTGTAATGATGGGAATTCAACAAACCAGGAAGGATCAAACAATCTCAGTCATTTATCCAATGATATAAACCCTTCAGAATTAAAAGTGCTTGAAGATATTCTTACAAAAGATTTGAATAAGGAAATTTTGGTTTTCCCAAACCCCGGTAATGGCATATTTAACATCCAGTTTTCTTCCAATTATACAGAAGGAACCATTCAGGTTTTCGACATGAATGGACAGAATGTTCTCAACAAAACAGTAAACAATCGTTTTGATGGAAAGATTGATTTACAACATTTACCAGATGGCATGTATATTTTAAATCTCAATTCTGCTTCAAATTCAACTAGTAAATTACTCATAAAATTTAAATAGCATCACTATTAAATACCTCCTAATTTAAAGAAACAACTCAAAAAGAATCATTATGAAAAATACATTCTTAACGATAATATTATCGATAGGCTTTTTAATATCATATGCCCAATCGGGCGACTTATTCTATTATGCCTTTGAAGACAAGATTGAACTTAACCTTGTCAATGCTGGAAATCAGATTTATGAAACCAATGGCGGTGCTACTATTCAGGTAACCAACTCCATTATTCTTCAATGGAAAGAAGAGGCAACTAAAAAGCAACAGGACAAACTAATTGCCAAATTCAATCTAGTCGAAACCAAAGCTACGCAGTTATATAACTTATACCAGGTAAATAATCCGATTTCTGTTTCACAAAAAATTTATGAGACAGGTTTGGTTAGGTATTGTCACCCTGAGTTTTTAATTGAGGCAGTTACATTTGAGTATATCCCAAATGATGAATATTTCGGAGAGCAATTCTATCTTCATAATACTGGCCAAGAATGTAATGATGGAAACTTTGGAACAGTGGATGCTGATATTGATGCTCCTGAGGCATGGGAAATTACACAAGGAAGTGCTGATGTCGTAATAGCAATTTTAGACCCTGGTGGAGTAACTGACGACCATCCTGATTTACCTGCTGCTCGTCAAATGAGGTTAGCAGGAAGCAACTTTAATTCAAATGATGGTCTTGGTGATGATGACCCATCTCCCACGGGGAACTTCCATGGTAATGCTTGCGCCGGAATTGCTGCTGCAGAAATGGACAATGAAGAAGGTGTGGCAGGTGTGGCTTCTGGATGTACTATAATGCCTGTCAAAATACCAGGTAATAGTAGTGCTCCGGGGCAAATATTCGCAGACGCTATTACTTTTGCTGCTGATAACGGTGCAAATGTTATTTCATGTAGCTGGGGTTTTCCTAATTCTTCACAAAGTCCCAACCATCTACCAGAGGTAGTAGTAGCTATTGAATATGCAATAACTAAAGGAACTATGGTTCTTTTTGCGGCTGGCAATACTGCTAATCATGCTAATGGAAGTGGAGGGGGTGTTTTATTTCCTGGTAATGCCGATATCCCTCAGATGATTACTGTAGGAGCTTCGGATAGAAATGATGAGCAAGCTAATTATAGCCCAACTGATACCGAGATTGAAATATCCGCACCATCTAGTACTGCGAATTCTTCTGATATACCTGGTGAAGGAGCAAATGTTTGGACAATGGATATACCCGGAGATTCTGGACGTAATCCACAGGGTGGAGAAACTTTGCCAAATTATGGAACAAACAACCTTTCATATACAGGAAGAATGAGCGGTACTTCAGCAGCGACCCCAGAAGTTGCAGGGGTGATTGCATTAATGCTTTCTATCAATCCTTGCTTGACCGTAGATGAAATACTCGACATTTTGTATGATACCGCAGAAAAAGTAGGAGGCTATAACTATGATTGGAATAATGAACAACCTGGACACTCTCAAGAATTAGGATTCGGTAGAGTTAATGCTTTTTTAGCAGTTCAAGCTGCTCAGGGTGTCCCTCCCCCAACGCCAGATTCTGATTTTACTTTTGAGACAGACTGTGTTGATGGAACTTTAACCATCACTGCTTCATCTGATGAAGAAGACGTAAGTCATTTTTGGGGACTATTCCAAACAACAGTTCCTAACTCTACATTAACTTCGGAAACTATTGATGGCAATCCTGATACAGATTTAATAGATCCCATCGTCCCTGTTCAATGGAATACAACTGCGACTTTTACAGACATCGATTTTAATGGATACTATTATATCAAACATGGAATCTGGAAGGACGGATGCTTTACCTGGATGGAGACAAGAATTGCCATCCCTTCAGGTGGGGTTTCTGAATTCCATTTTGAAAATGAAAACGGAACAGATTATGAAAGCGGCTCTACAATTTGCTATGGTCAGGATATTTATATAAATGGCCAAGCTTCTGAAAACGAAAACCGGTATTTTATTTCCATAAAAAGAAGGGCAATTGGATCCACTGAGCCTCTAGTACTCTTTGCTGAACTTGGCTGGACATTAGATGCTACAGTCGGGGTGATTAATCTATCCGAGGAAGTCAATAATCTAAACCAAGACTTATACTTTGAACCAGGCTATGAATACATTGTTTTATTAGCAATTGCAAACCTGGATGAATGCATTGGATGGACTCCTGAGTCTCATAGTATTGTGGTTGAATGCTGTCCTTATACATTAGCTGCATGGTCAGGTTTTATAAATAATACAGGATTGATTACTGCGAGTCCTGACTTGGATTATTCAAACATCCCTCCGGTACAACAACAATGGTTTCTATTATCAAGCACCAACGAAGATGGAGGTAATTTTCTATTTGTAGATTTTCAACTTGGTAATTCATTTTCCTATCAAACTACTGATGATGAACTTTATTACTTCTTATTTCACAAAGTCTTTAGTGAATGTGAAGAGAGTTGTATCGGAGAATTAGTCGAAGGTGGAGAGATCATACAGGATGACATCTTTTATAATTGTGATCTTTTAAATTGTTTTATACAAAACGAAAGTAATAATTTGATTAACGCCTCTTTGGTAGATAATGGAGAATATGTGAACACGCTTCAGGAGAGTACCTCATGTGGGCAGGAAGTTACTTTTACTTATCACCTCATTCCGGTAATAGGGGTAAGTATTCCAGACGTGATCCTTTTGGAAGCTGAAATCCCTGAAGGCTATATACTCATAGAAGGAAACGGAACCACCTCTTTTGGTGCAGGCAACTTATTAACCCTAAACGGACTGGCGGAAAACGGATTAGAAGTGACGCTTACGGTAGAAGCAACTGATTTATTACCTGTAGGCACCCTAAGTGATATCCATATTAATATATCCGAAGAGAGTACTACTGGTTTTATATGCGAAATTCCTATTGCCAGCATTCAGACTACCGAAGTTTGTAAAGGAGATTATAATGGAGATGGCGTCAGAACATCCACAGATCTTTCTGCATTTCTCAATGAATATGGTCTGCCAAGTGGTCCTTGCGGGATAGGTGACTTTAATGATGACGGTATGATAACAGCCTCTGACCTGACTAGTTTTCTTGCAGTGTTTGGTTTGCCATGCGACAACAATACAAACGGGATGGTGGTCCAACAAAGAGAATTTACTATTGCTGGTAAAGGTCTAGAGCATAAGTTGAGTGAAACGGATTATAATACCCTCCAATTAATATTGAAAACGAATCAAGAAGATTTGTTTGCGATTTATCCGAACCCAACGAAAGGCACACTTCTAATTGATACGCCAGTATTAGATAGTGAATGCCATGTTCGCATCACGGATGTTACCGGACGTATTGTTTTGGAAAAAATATTAGTAGAG
>CAYXQH010000317.1:0-7130 GCA_964467425.1 uncultured Saprospiraceae bacterium | reverse complement strand
CAATTATGATAATACAGAACAGCTTTATTTTCCAATTAATAATCCGGATAAAAAACTACCAGCAAAAACCTTAATGGTCGCGGGTTCCATTAATGGAGAGGCGATTGCTTTTCATAGAGCTAATTTGTTAGTTGCTAAAGAAGCATCTGTAGAGACCACTTCCGGACGGATTTTAGCAAGTGTTTCAGAAAAAAACGAGATTAGTTTTGTGGATGAAAAAGGGCAAACCTATCCAACGTATATTACCATGTGGTTTTCTTGGGCGAATCATAATCAAGGACAAATTTGGACCGGAATAAAATGAAAATAAGAAAAAGGAAAATATTTTTATACAGTTTTTTAATGTTAGCACTAGTTACATTTGGCTACATCAAATATTACAATATGAATATTAATGATATTGGTTTAAAAGTATTGAGCTGGGTGAAAAAAGTAAAAGGGAATGCAGTTGATTTAGACCAAATAAACCAATCAAATACAGCGGTAATGAAACATGACAATTGGACAAACTTACTGAAGAAATATGTAACCGAAAGCGGGCAGGTTAACTATAAAGGATTTGCTCAGGATAGTGTATTATTTCAAGCTTATTTGGATGAGTTGACGCAACATCCTCCAGGAACTAATTGGAGCGACAAAGAAAAAATAGCTTATTGGATTAATGCATACAATGCTTTTACGGTCAAACTAATCGTAGATAATTATCCCTTGAAAAGTATCAAAGATATTGGTGATGGTCTGCCAATGATTAGCTCTCCCTGGGATATTAAGTTTTTTAAAATAGGAAAAGCAGATTTTGATTTAAATACCATTGAACATGAGATCTTGAGAAAAGAATTCATAGAACCCCGGATTCATTTTGCGATTAATTGTGCTTCCTTTTCCTGCCCTAAGTTAAGAAACGAAGCTTTTACTGCCGTCGCGATGGAGACACAGTTAGAAGATCAGGCAATGCAATTTATCAATAACCCGGATAAAAATAGCATTTTAGAAAACGAACTGAAACTGTCAAAAATATTTGATTGGTTTAAAAGTGATTTTACAAAAGATAAGCCCTTGATTTCATTTTTGAAACCGTATCTCAAAATAGAGCTTTCCAATAATCCAGAAATAAAATACCTGGATTATGATTGGAGTTTAAACGAATAAATTTTTAAAAACGAAAAATCATATTATGGGATTTCTGACAAACATGTTTGGAAAAAAGAAAAACTCTCAGGTTTTATCTGATCAGGAAATCGTAAAAGCAGGTGCCTGCCCAAACTGCTGGGGACATCAAGCTTATGACGGTGAATTTATTGAATATGTGGAAGACCAAACCAAATCGAATATTAATCATGACAAACAACATCAAAAAGCTTTTGTCCAGCAGTTTGTTGAAAATAATATAACAGGTATTCGACTTAAAAAAGATGGCAATCAACAATCTTGTCCAGTTTGTAAAACGAAATTTAAGCATGTCTCTTCTCATGCGAGCTAGATGATTTTTAATCAAAAAAACAAATTCGAAAAATGAAATCATACGACGTCATAGTCATTGGTGCAGGTTCTGGTGGATTAGTAGCAGCAACGACTGCCCACCGAAAAGGTTTAAAAACAGCAATGATTGAAAAGAATAAAATTGGTGGAGAATGTACGCACTATGGTTGTGTGCCGAGTAAAGCATTGATCAATGCTGCAAAAGCATACCATAGTCTTCATAAGATGGAAGAGCTCGGAATTAAGGTGCCTACGCCTAAGGCTGACTTTGCGAAAATCATGGAGCAAGTGGATGAAATCGTTCAAGGAATTTATAAGCATGAAACGCCTGACATTTTTCAAAACCAGGGGATTGATGTGTTTGTGGATAAAAGCGGCGCGCAGTTTCAGGATGCACATACCATCACGATTGGCGATGAAACATTGAAGGCAAAACATTTTGTGATTTCAACAGGCTCGGCTCCTCGAATGCTGGAAATTGAAGGGATAGAAAAAGCAAATATTTTGCATAATGAAAATTTTTGGGAGCTAAGAGAACATCCTCAAAAAATAGTCTTCATTGGTGGTGGAGTTATTTCCGCAGAGTTAGGACAATCACTAGCGAGGCTAGGTTGTGAAGTCTGTATCATCGATAGAAATCCCAGAATACTAAGAGTTACAGATGAAGAAATCGGAAATTATCTGACCCAGCAAATGGAAAAAGAAGGGGTGCAATTATTGACGAATTCATCGCCACTTCGATTTACTGATGCCAATACATTAGTCTACACTACTGGGGAAAAAGAAGAGACCGTTACTGCGGATTACTTTTTTTTAGCAGCAGGGCGCAGTCCGCATGTGAACGGCATGAATCTGGAAAAAGCAGGTGTTGAATATTCTTCAAGAGGAATTGCTACCAACGAATATTTGCAAACGTCTACACCACATATTTATGCTTGTGGCGATGTGACCACACCTTTGAAGTTTACACATACCGCTTCACATCAGGCGAATATTTGTGTAGACAATATTTTAAAAGAGCAGAGTAAAAAAAACGATCTTTCTGTGTTTCCCTGGGCGATATTTACAGAGCCGCAAATAGGGCATGTTGGTCTTTCTGAAAAAGAGGCAGCTGAAAAATACGGAGAGGAAAATATTAGTGTTTTTAAAGTAGCCGCTTCTATTGATCGTTTTATAACGGATAGAAAAACAGGAGGCCTGCTCAAAGTTATTTTTAATCAAGCAGATGTAGTGGTTGGAGCAGAAGCCGTTGGCGCTCATGCAGGAGAATGGATTCAGCTATTGACCCTGGTTATTAAAAATGAAATTCCAGCTCAGCAAATGGCGGATACTATTTTTGCTTACCCGAGTTACGCAGAGATTATTAAAAAAGCATTTAGTCGCTATATGCGGACTAAGTAATCTTTAAATAATAACTTGAAATGATCAGCGTCATTATTGTGGCATATAATGAAGAAGATTGGATAAACTCCATTATCGATGAATTGGAAAAACAGGTTTATCCAGATTTTGAAATCCTTCTGGCAGACGGAGGGAGTACTGATCATACAGTGGACTTAGCAGAGCAACGCGGTATCCAGATTGTTTCCTGTCGAAAAGGCAAGTCTCGCCAGATGAATGATGCAGCACAAAAGGCCAAAGGCGATATTTTGTTTTTTGTTCATGCAGATATGACCTTGCCGAATAATATTCTTACTGTTATTCAACAACATATTTACGAGGGAGCTGATGGGGGAGGTTTTGCCAATGTTTTTGATGAACATAATGAAAAAATAAAACGTATCGGCAATTGGATGAACTTTCGTTTTTTTGATAAAAGAGAGCAATCTGATAAAGGGATTTTTTATGGAGATAATGGGATTTTTGTAAAAAAAATAGTGTTTGAAAGTCTTGGCGGTTTTAAAGAGATCCCAATTATGGAAGATTATGATTTCTCTAATCGAATGAGACAAATCTTTAAAGTAGTGAAAATTAAAAAGCCTTTTATTACTGTTTCTGCACGGAGACATTCAAAAGCAGGCTTTTGGAAAACTCGCTTTCAATGGGTGCTTATTCGCACGCTGTATAAATGGGGATTACCTCCTCATCTCCTCGTCAAATGGTATAAAGAAATACGATAGATTTTAAACAGACAAACGAAAAACCATGATAGAACAATTTGCAGAAAATGTATCTTCTATTTGGGGGCTAATTATTTTTATAGGCCTTCCCGCTTTGTTTTTTTTAATAGACCGATTTATTCGATGGCGCATAGAAAAAAAACGCCCTATTGTTTCTCTTAGAGTTTTGAAAAATTTGCTTATTCCTACGATGATGGTACATTTGATTTGCCTCAAATTGTTGGAGTTTCCTCGAACGCATATCTCCTTGAAAATAACAGAAACGATTTTATCTATTTTTCTAATTTCGTTTCTGTTCAATCTTATTAATTACTTCCTGTTTTCAAAAAACAATCTTTTTACAAAAAAAGAAACCCTGCCTAAATTAGGTCAGGATGTTTTGCATTTCATTCTAATAAGTATCATTTGCGCTGCTGTTTTATCCTCAATATGGGGTTTAAATTTAGGAAACTTATTAACCGCATTGGGGGTAAGTTCTTTAGTCATTGGCTTAGCGCTTCAAGAGCCGCTGGGCAATTTATTTAATGGTGTTGCCTTATTGATGGCAAAACCATTTCAGAAAGGGGATTGGGTTCAAATCGGAGAGGAAGCGGGTAAAGTAAAAGAATTCAATTGGCGATCCGTTAAATTGATTAATCGCTTTAATGAGGTGATCATTATCCCAAATAATACCTTAGCGAAAGAAAAGATTAAAAATCTTAGCCGCCCAAGTAGGATTCATGCGGAGTTAATTACCGTTGGTTTTTCTTATAATGATAAACCAACTAAAGTAAAAAAAGTCCTTTTGGAAATTGCTCAAAACACAGAGGGTGTTCTTGCTAATCCTTCACCCGTTCCGCTTACGCTTTCGTACGATGATTTTTATATCAACTATGGATTGAAATTTTATATTAAAGACTTTGAAGACCAAATACTCTTAAAAGATCGAATAATGACCCAAATTTTTGCTGCTGCAGAAAAGTCCCAACTCAATATTCCATTTCCAATATCCGAAGTGAAAATGCTTAAAGACTAAATCACCTGATCATCATTCGGGTAAATAACCGCTAATAATTGCTACATAAGTGTTTCCACTTCCACCTTGGTGGTCTGCTTGGCCAAATAATGCAAAATCTCCATTGCTCATTTGTATAACATAGTTCGCAAAATCAGCATCATCATTTTCTTCAGTTTCACCGGTTAAGTCTACAACTGAACCAATCATTGGATATCCCCCAAATGCAGCATCATAGTTTTGACTGATTCTTAAAATGGCCATATCTTCATCATTCCCATTGTTTTGATCTACTTGCCCTGCCACAGCCCAGCCTCCACCATCTGCTTGTACTAAACATTGACCATAACCATTATCATCATTTGTTAAAAGTTCAGTGTAAATACTAGCAAAAGCTCCGGTTTCCACATCATCTGGATAAGGGAATTCAACTAATGCAAACTCATCATCAATTCTTCCAGAAACATAAGCCTTACCAGCTGTACATATTAACATCTTTGCTTTTACACCTCCATTGTCTTCACTAAAAATATCAGAGCTTTGTATACCTGCATAAATTTGCGTTTGGACATCATTTTCATCAAATTCTTCTGGAATAATAGAAGCTATAGATATACCCTGACCACTAGCATGTTGTCCTGAAGTTAGATAGAAACCATCACATTCAGCAACTCCATGAGCTAAATTCATGCTTCCTAGGCATTGGCTTCTTCCTGCATAAGTTAGATCTTGATTTAATTTGACAAGATAGGTTGAATTTATATTCTGATTAAGGCCATTTGGCACGGCTCCACAGCTAACCCCTGGATTAGTATCGGAGCTTTGGCAGGCAATAATATAACCATTGTCCGTGGTGAAATTAATTGCTCTTCCATAGCTTTCAGGAAAACCAATCGTATTTGGATGAAAAACATTGATAAAGGAAGCTACATCGTCAGGACCTTCATCACTTATTATAGCTACTCCAGGGCCTTGTTGACTTGCTTGCTTGCCAACTATTACATAAAAACCAGGTTCTGTTTCTTTGATATCATAAATTTCTTCCCAACCAGCAGGAAATATAGTTTCGGCTCTTCGACACCTAGGAAGATAACGTGTTATAAATGCTTTCCGTTCATTTACATGTTCACTAAAGCCTACTACTAATAAACCTTGATCAGGAGTCTCTGCTCCTGCCATAGCTTTATCTATATGATCTGGAGCTGAACTTCTTTCTTCTATTTGATTATCCGGTTTTTTACGACTATCCCATGCATCATAAACATCTTCACACCATCGATACTCATGCCTTACCCCATCACCTATATTGGCATCTCCATTTGAAGGTTTTAGGTTAAGATTATCTTTACAAGAATAAAAAAGGAAAACGAATATAAGAAGGGTCGCGATTAAAAAGATATACTTTTTCATGTTAAATTGTTTTGATTTAATGAAAAAAAGCATATTAATTATTCTCTCTTGATACTAAAGCTAGTTAAATTTTTTTATTATTAAAAACCTTAATACGATTATTTTGAAAATACTAACGGTATAGGTATATGTTGGTTGTCGTGCTGGGTTTTTTGGTCAAAATAGAAGAGGTGACAGATGAAGAGTAGCCGATGAAATTAATCACCATTCACTCCTCACTTATCACCTTTGTATGCAGCTGCCAGGCATTTATGTAGTTTATTCGTCCGAGAATAGTGCTTTCGCAGATTCTTCATGACGCTGTAATTTAAGGGCCTTCATTCATCACGGATCAATTTCCTCAAAGACCTCCTGGTCAAGCTGACTGTTTTATTTTAAAGCGTAATGCCGAGCGATTCAATTTGCTCGAAGTACCATTTTGCAACAGAGAATTTTACCATGTATTGATCACCGGATTTTTCGACGATGACATGGGCAATGTGCTCATTGATACGCAGTGCTTTCGCACGGCCATTCGCATCTTTTTTATTATTAAAGGACTCTTTCTTTTTAAGCCAATAATTTTTAACGCGTTTCGATTTCATTTTTTCTGATTTTAAACATTAGAGAATCACCCTAAGATCTAGTCTTAGGAAAGTTTAATGCTAAACACCGTAGTGTTTTGGAATCAAGAAAATATGAACACACCGTTGGCCCGCGCAATAACATTGCATGGTGTCCAGCGGATCGAATATTTTTTATTTATTTTGAAATTCATAACTGCTTTTTGTTCGCCTTCTTAGATAAGGCTGTAAACAGCTACTATCTGAGGTAGGCGATGGATTTTAATTTTAATACCATCTTTATATGATTATTATTTTTTGATAAAATAATTATACGCTCCTATAACATGCAGGAAGAAGTGTTTAGTTCCCGATAAGGCTAATAATTTTTTTAAAATATTTTTTTAGCAATTGGAACTTTAAGAGTGATGGATGAAGTTATACCTCTCGAAATATGAAAACTAAAAATGACGATTCTATTTTTCAAAGATATTGTACGCTGTACAAAAGAAGGTAAACTCAGGTTCGGATAGCCGTAAGTAGGCGTTTCTGTATAGCGCCGCAGTGTACCTATCCTTGATGAGG
>CAYXQH010000316.1:0-7134 GCA_964467425.1 uncultured Saprospiraceae bacterium | reverse complement strand
GCTGGTATCTCCTTTGACAGGTTTTCAGATTCTGTCAAATACACTTTCAATTCCTCCTTGGAGGTCATTATTTCCTGCTTTAACGCATCTGTCAAAGTTCCTTTTGAAGCATCTAACTTAAGCTTTCCGGATTCCATAAATAAATGGCATCCAAGCGCATCTAAATTTTTTATTAAATTGAAAATATTTTTGTTCATCGTATTTTGAATTATGATTTAGAGAACCTGTTAGAATTCAAAAGTTTCTATATGTTCTTCTTTTTGATTTACATCTTGTGAAAAGAATTCTACATGATCCTTAATCAAACTTTTTGCAAATACATCTGTTAATGAGACCTTTATATTGAATGCTCTTTGATAAGCATTCACTAATTTTATTGCTAATAAGCTATTGCCGCCAAGTACAAAGAAATCATCGTTCATACCAATCTTTTCGCGCAGCAATATTTCTTCCCAAATAGCAACTAATTTAAATTCTAATTCATCTGAGGGAGCCAGATATTCTACTCCTGAGGCCAATGCGTCCTTCTCTATTGAAATAAGTTTTTGAGTATCAATTTTCCCATTATTTGTAAGGGGCAATTTTTCTAATTGAACAAAATATCCGGGAATCATATACAAGGGCAATTTATCGGATAGAAAACTTCTTATGTCGCTTATATTTTCTTTTTCTTCAGAAACTATATATGCTACTAATTCTTTTTCTTTAGTCGGCATTTCTTTTAAAAGTACCGCAGCTTCTTGTATCGTTTGTTTTTTTAGTAGATTAGAAATGATTTCATTTATCTCGATCCTGTAACCTCTTAACTTGACCTGATTATCTATTCTGCCAATATAAGCTAATTCGCCATTAGGTAACCATCTGCCGAGGTCTCCGGTTTTATATATACATTCTTGATTTTCTCTTTTAATAAACCTTTCAGCATTCAATTCATTCAAGCCATGATAGCCTTCTGCCAAGCCTTTTCCACTAAGGTATATTTCTCCTGTCAAACCGATAGGTTGTGGCTGTAAGCTTTCATTTAATATTTGCACCCTTGTATTGTCAATTGGTTTTCCTATCGGAATGTTTTCATATTGCTGAGTACTCAATTTATAAACCGTACACCCTACCGTTGTTTCCGTTGGTCCGTACTCATTATAAATATGCATATCAGGATTTATTCTCCGTAAGATTTCTACTTGTTGAGGAAGCAATACATCCCCTCCAACAATAACCGTATTCAAAACAGTTTGGTCTGTTGTAAAATTTGCCAGTACATTGATGTGCGCTGGAGTTAATTTAATACAATTTAAATCACTTCCTATATAGTCTTGAATCATTCGGGAGACTTCATTTTTTTCAATAACTTTCAGTCTGTTTCCAGATATTAATGGTAAAAAGAGACTCGTGACTGTGAGATCAAAAGCAAGTGTTGTAAATAGTCCAAAGTTGAGTTCGATCATTTTATTATCAGAATAAAAACCTTTAGCCCAGAGCAAGTAATTCATTAAAGCGACATGCCCTATTCGGACACCTTTAGGAACACCCGTAGATCCAGAAGTATAAATTATATAAGCTATTCCTGCTTCGTCTATAAGGTTTAGATGATCTTTATTCCATTCCGCATTAAATTCAACATCAATAGAAAATAACGCTCCTTCATAGTCTGTTAAATCAAACAAATAATCCGTTTCGGTAATGACCAGATTAGCTGATGAGTTTTTCAGAATAAAATATTTTCTTTCGACTGGCATTGTAGTATCCAAAAACAGATACGAAGCTCCTGTTTTTAAAACACCTAAAATGGATGCTACCGTCAAGTGATTTGTTTCGAAATGTAGTGCAACTACATCATTGGGTTTAATCTTATATTCATGTATTAGTCCATAAGCAATTTGATTAGAAAGCGCTTCGAGTTCTTCATAATTCATAGATGTATCCCCATATTCTAATGCCACTGCCTGAGGCGTTTTTAATGTCTGTGCATAAAAATTCTCAATTAGATTCGGATATGCTAATGATGAATCCGAACCATGTTCCAGGAGTTTTAACTGCCCTTTTTCTTTTGCTGTTTTTAAATCAATTTCGCCAATAGGGCTTTTCAGTTCTATCTGTTTTAAAAAGTTTAAAAAATGTATTCCTAAATTTTCCATAACCGATTGCTCGTATATGTCGGTATTAAAATTAAGTAACATTTGTATCGTGTCTTCTACTTCATAAAAATGAAACTCCAGATCGTATTTCACCAAAATTTCTTTTTGATTTACAAGCCCTTCTTTTTCAACCGAATGTATTGCCTCAGAGACTCCATGGTAATCGATTAAAATATCAAAAATCGGAGATCTGCCAGGGTCTCTTTCCACATCTATTTCATTTAAAAGCATATCAAACGGATAATCCTGATGCTCAAATGACGCTATCATTTCCGATCTAATCCGACTGTAAAATTGCTTGTAATTTTCCTTTGGGTTTACATGTGATTTGAGTATCAGCAAATTCAGATAAAACCCTATTTGATCTTCTAATAAAACATTATTTCTACCGGAAACAGGCGCACCAAGAATGATGTCTTCTTCTCCTGAATATTTATGCATCAGAGTTTTCAAGGCCGAGACTAATACTACATATAAACTACCTCCGTTTTCCTTTATGAATTTATGTAAATCAGTAGTTAATGCTCTTGGAAAAGTAATGCCTATACTCTTCCCATTAAATGTCTTCACCTTTGGACGCTTTAGCGTAGAGGGCAAGGAGATTTTAGGTAATTCTCCTTCTAATTTAGCATTCCAAAATAATTTAGATGCAGCAAAATCTTCCTGTTCCATTCTGTTAATCTGCCAGGATGCATAATCTTTATATTGTATTTTCAATGGATCAAAAGCTTCCGTCTTATTCAACATGGATGCTTCATAATATCGCATTACATCTTGTGAGAGAACATTCAAAGACCAACCGTCACAAATGATATGATGCATATTATAGTAAAATAGAAATTCATCCTCACTTAGCTGTATAAGTAATGCTCTTAACAATGGTCCTTTCTCCAGGTCAAATTGCTTTCTAGCATCTTCGGAAACATAGTTCTTTGCTAAAACTTCTGCCTCTTTTTCTTTCCGTAAATCAATGGTTGTAAGGAAAGTTCCTAGTTCTTCTCGCTTCAATATCCACTGTCTTAATTCTCCGTTTTCATTTTCTGCAAAAACAGTTCTTAATACTTCGTGTCGGTCAACGACAGCATTTATAGCCTGGATGAATTTAGATTTATCCTTGATGTTTAATCGAGCAGAGAATGACATGTTGTAGGCTAGAGATGCTTCATCAATTTGACAGGTTACCCATAAACGCGATTGTGAAGAAGAGAGTGGATAACCTTGATCACTTTCCTGAATCTTGGCTATTTCTAATTTAGTTTTCGCATTTTGATTCGCTCTTAAATAACTTTTGAGCGCTTCTTTATTTGACTTTATAGCCTGCAGAATATGGTCCGGTAGTTTCGTTCCATTAAATTTAATTTTTAAATCATTTTCTATTAAAGAAATATGAATTTTCTCTTTTCGCAAAGATTCCAATAATTTATCCATAATGTAATGAGGAATTAAATAATTACTTCGTTTTCAGATTCAGTGTTTTGAGCTAACCACCGTTTGTTTTGAATATGTGTAGCGAGTTCTTTTATATTAGCATACTTAAAGAAATCCGCCAACTTAACTTCTATAGAAAAATCATGATTTAATTGGTTAACGAAAGAAATAGCTTTGAGCGAATTTCCTCCCAAAACAAAAAAGTCATCGTTTACTCCAATTTTTTCGTTACCTAAAAGTTCTTCCCATATTTTCACTAATGCTATCTCCTCTTCTGTTTCAGGTAATTCATATGCTACTCCGGAATGAATAGTGTTGGTGTAAGTTGAAACCAATGCTTTTCTATCAACCTTTCCACTAACCAGCAATGGCAAATGATCTACCGCAATAAAATGATTTGGAATCATATAGGGTGGTAAGAGTTGTAATAAATACTTTCTTAGATCATTACTATTTTCCTCTTCCTCTGAAGTAATATATGCTGTTAATTCTTTTGCCTCCCTGGTATTTTCAGTTATTAATACAACCGCTTTTGTAATAGAATCTTTTAAAACTAAAGCATTTTCAATTTCTCCCAATTCAATTCTATGTCCATTTACTTTTACCTGATTATCATATCTTCCCAGATACATTAAATTTCCTTCCGGCGTCCAATAGCCTATATCTCCTGTTTTGTATATCCGTTTTCCTTTTTTCAAGGGATGTTTTATAAATTGCCTGGAGGTCATTTCCGGAAGGTTTAAATATCCTCTCGCCAGACCTCTTCCTCCAATACATATTTCTCCTGCAACACCTATCGGAAGTATTTCATGTGCTTTATTTACTACATATATTTCTTCATTGTATAATGGTTTACCAATAGAAAGCTCTTTTCCAGATTCTAATTTTACACTTGTACTCCATATACTGGCTTCTGTTGGTCCATATGCATTTATAACATTCAGATGGGATAAACGCTTGATGTTTTGGAATACATTTACATGAAAAGCTTCTCCTCCTACGATAAGGTGTTTTAAAGATCCTACAGGAGTATCATAAAGAAATTCCTTTATCATGCTTAATCTGGTCGGCGTAATTTGTAACACTTCTATTTCTTCTTCAACAAGCCTGCTCATAAATGTATCGGCATTTGATAGTTCGTCCTCTCCAAACAGAATCATATGTTTTCCTAAAGCCAGGGTTCCAAAAATTTCCAATACAGAGATATCAAAAGCAATGTTCGTGGTAGCCGCGATTCGGTTAGATAAGTCATAACCGAATTGAACATCTATATCAGTTACAAATGAAATTAAATTTTGATGCTCTAACATGACCCCTTTCGGTTTCCCAGTGCTACCTGAAGTATATATAACATAGGCTAAATCTTCCGGGTCTATAGTAACACCCTTGGGTTTCAACTCCGATAGTTCTCCTTGTTTAGCCATGAAATCGGCCAAAACTTCTTCCGTAACACAAAGCTTATATGCTGTATCCTCCTGGATAAAATCCAATCTTTTCTTTGGATAATTCAAGTCGAGAGGTATATAAGCACATCCCGCTTTTAATATTCCTAATAGCGCAATAATTAAATGTTCTGTCCTTGGTAAATGAAGTGCAACAAAGTTTCCTTTAAGAACAGCGTGTTCCTGAATAAGATAATTGGCAAATTGATTAGATATCAGGTCTAATTCTTTATAGCTAAAACTCTCCGCTTTAAAAGACAATGCTTTATTCGAGGGCGTGTTTTCAACATGATATTTAAACTTATCCACGAATGTTTCTGATTGCTTATAAGGTTGTTGAGTAGCATTAAATTCTACAAATACTTTTTCTTTTTGATTTTCAGGCATTAAGGCAAATACATCGGAGATTTTCAAATCTTCTTTTTGTACTACCTTTTTTATAAATGTCATATAAATTTCTGTGAGCTCTTTATTCTTCAATCCTGAAATTAACGCTCGGGATCGATTCCATTCAATGACAACTCCACTATCATTATCCATTGGACTCACCAATACATCTAAAAAAGTATTGTTTAATTCAAATCGACCGAGATCCAATATGCGTTCATTTTTGGATGCCATTGTTTCACTGGAAAAATGCGCATTTTTATAAATGTGGAAATCTACGTAGATAAATAAGTTATCGAAAAAGGGATTATGTCGATTCTCATCTGTTCCAAAATGTTTATTTAATTCCGCAAGACTTAATCTTTCAAATCGCCTTTGAGCATTAAGCCGTTTATTAACTTCTTGAATAAATGAAAGCAATGTATCGTTGGTACTGTTAAATCTAAACGGAGTAGTATTTAAAAAGCAGCCCAAGACTTCGTCTCCATGAGTTTCCGTAAGCCTTCCATTGGTTACTAAACCTGAAAGAACATCTGTTTCATTGGACAAGCGCCTTAGCGTATACATGTAAGCTGCAAAACAAACAGACCTTAATGTTAAATCATGTGCTTTACAAAAAGCTTGTAATCCATCGTTAAGTTCATCGGTGATGGTAATTCTTGTACTTTCAAATTCTATCTGTTCCGAGAAGCAATCTAATCGTTTATAATCATGCAAAGCTTCCTTCCAATAAGTACTCATTGCATCACTTGCTTTCAAACACTCCTGATCTATAACATAGTCTTTGTATGTTATCGGAAGTTTTTCAGGAATAAAGTCTTTATTCTCAGAAAGTTTAAAATAAGTGTTGTTCAGCTCTGTAATAAGAGAAGCCCTGCTCCACCCATCTAAAATAGCATGATGAAACTGAAAGACCAGGATATGTTCCCCCCTATTCAGTTTAAAAATTCTCATGCGCCATAATCCCGGTTCATTCATCTCAAAAGGAACATGTTTTCGCTCCTCTTCCATAAAAGTCTTTACTCTTTGCTCTTGTTCGGATTTATTAAGATGCGCTATATCTTCAAATGACGTTTTGGGATCGACCTCTTCATGTATAAATCGCAACGGAGTTTTATAAGATTCTATATTATAAGCAGTACGCAAAATATCGTGTTTGGCAACCATCAGCTCTATGGCTTCTTCAAACAAAGCGAAGTCAAACGATTCAATATAAATGGGGTATAAAAATTGATCATGATATACACTTTGCTCCCTGTTGGCTATATAATTATAACACATTCCGATCTCTATATCGCTCATAGGATATACGTCCTCTACATCTTTAAAATCTTTTTTATAATTATTTATCCTTTTTAAAATCTCTTCTTTTTCCTCAACATCATACAGGCTATTCGCATCATTTTGTTTTAAGGCTAATTGCTCTATTGTAGGCTCTTCAAAAATATCTGCTATATCTAGTTTAATTTTTAGCGTTTTATTTATTTTACTCAAAACTCTAATTGCCCGAATAGAGTCTCCACCCAAATCAAAAAAACTTGAGGTAGTACTAATTTCATCCAGCCCAAATTCTTCCTTCCAGATAGCAACCATAAGTTCTTCTCTTGGATTAGAAGGTGCTTTATACTCTTCTTCATTTGCCTTAATTTTATTGTTGATCTTTTGAAGTTCTTTTCGATCAATTTTCCCATTATGCGTTAATGGAAACGCATCCAGTTGGTGATAAAATTGAGGAATCATAT
>CAYXQH010000315.1:0-7161 GCA_964467425.1 uncultured Saprospiraceae bacterium | reverse complement strand
AAAATTGCTTTTTATCGTTATACTTGAAATTAGAACCACACCAGCCTATCACCAGCAATTTTATAAACACACTTTTTTCCTCCCGTTATTAATTTATTATTGTGATTTTGTCTATACTTTTAATTGTAAAATTGCAATTAAAAAATGAATACTATTTATATCTTCATTGAGATTTTGAGAAAAAAAGGATTCATGAAAATCAATACACTACTGGTTTCAATTTTTATATTTTTATCTCTTCAGGTGAATGCTTCTGTACACGATTCTATTCAGCATATAGATACGTTTGAAAATCCGGAATACATTGGATATCGAATAGCTTTAGTAGATATGTCTTCCAAGCTAACCAAAAAAGGAGATAAGATAAAAATTAATTTCACCGCTATTAATACAGGTCGAAAAGATTTATTATTTGGTAAAAATATTGCAGCACCACCAAATCTTGTTTTTGCCTTTGATAAAAGTATTTATCATGATCAGCTAAATGAATACCAGGAAGAGATTCGAGCAGCAATCAAAACAAGTGACTTCTTTGTAGCAGCTGGCAAAATATCTAAAAAACTTAGTATAAAAGTTCCTAAAAAATCAATTCCTGTTTTATTAGAACCTACGCCAGTTCTGGCGACAGTCGAAATCGAAAAACAAGCTGTCGAGAAAATAGAAAAAAGTCTAGTCGAAAATACGGAAGCTACTCCAGTTGAAAAAACGGAAGAAACCTTTACTACAAAGGAAATCAAGGAGGAAGATATAAAGAGAACCTTACCTTCAGATAAATCGATGGTTGATGAAGATGCTTGCTCTGATTTAGTTTTTGAAAATGTTCGAATTATTAAAAAAAGTAAAAACAAAGTTACGCTGGAATACACTATCATTAATACAGGTAAAGGGCCAGCGACTTTGATCAACCATAGAAAACAAGAGCATAAAAACATGGCACTGCAAGCCTATATGTCTTCTAAAGATCAGCTGACCAAAAGTTCATTTTCCTTTGATGGTGATTTTATTCAAAAAGGTTTAAATGATTCAAATGGAAAACTGTATCCTGGAAAGAAATATACAGGGACAATAAAGTTAAACATCAATAAGATGACGAAGTTTACCCCATATATCATCCTTGAACTAGATCCTTATCTTGCTGTTTTCGAATGTGATAAAAGAAATAATAAGCAAGGGATAAAAGTAAGAGACGGGATTAAGGAATGAGGAAAATTAAAACGGTATTCGGTTTTAGATCTTCGGAGTCTCCGAATGACAAAACCGAATACCGTTTTATCTTTAGCACAAGGTAAAAAAATACTCTTCACCTTTCACACATCATCTCTGATTAATAGTAGTTGAATCTTCTAACCTTAGCAGCATGTTTTGCTAAACGTACCACCTGACAGGTATAACCAAATTCATTATCATACCAGGCATATATTGTTGCTGTCTTTCCATCTTTCGATACAATCGTAGAAGGTGCATCCAAAACGGAAGTACTGGTCATTCCAACAGCTTGTGAAGAAACATATTCTGTAGAATTACTATAATGGATTTGCTCCACTAATGGACCATTCATAGCTGCTTCTTTCAACACTACGTTCAATTCTTCAGCAGAAGTATCCTCTCTCAAAGTCAAGCTCATAATCGCCAAAGAGACATTTGGTGTAGGCACTCGAACTGCGTTTCCTGTTAGTTTTCCATCTAGATGCGGCAATACTTTAGTAACTGCCTTTGCTGCACCAGTAGTCGTCAAAACCATATTTGTCGCAGCTCCTCTACCTCGTCGTGGCTTTTTATGAAAATTATCTAAGAGATTTTGATCGCTTGTGTAAGCATGGATCGTTTCGATGTGCCCTTTCTCAATACCAAAACGCTCATCCACTACTTTCATGATCGGAGCAATTGCATTGGTCGTACAAGAAGCCGCGCAAAAGATATTGTCCTCTACTAAATTCAAGGTGCCTTGATTGGCTCCGTAGACGATATTAGGAACACCTTTCGCTGGTGCTGTCAACATGACCTGTGAAACACCTGGTCGCATATGAACACCCAAAGCTTCTTTATCTCTCCAAACACCTGTGTTGTCAATCACTAAAGCATCCTGAATACCATATTCGGTATAATCAATATCGGTCGGTTTTCCTGCGTAAATTATTTGAACCCGATTACCATTGATTAATAGCTCTGAACCATCTGGAGACACATCTACCGTTCCTCGAAAGTCACCATGCACCGTATCATTTTTTAATAAAGCAGCACGCTTACTCGCTTCTTCATGGCGGTCACTCAATTTCGAGCGAAGAACAATCGCTTTTAGTCTCAGCTGTTCGCCACGTCCGGTCAGCGCAACAATACGTCTTGCTACCAATCGACCGATTCGGCCGAAGCCATAAAGAACTACATCTTTAGCTGCCGCTTTATCACTATCTTTATTTAAAAAGTCTTTTAGTTTAAAAGCAACAAACTCATCCATATTAGAAAAGTCACCAGCTTCTTTGATCCATTCTGCACAAAGTTTTCCAATGTCTATTTTGGCTGGAGGAAGGTTTTTAAGATTAGCGATAGCATGTGCTATAGAAAGCGTCGTTTCGATGGTGATCGGTTTCTCGATATAGTTCTTACCAATCGTATGGACTTCAATTAATTCACTAGGTCGGGCATCATAGATATCTCTTCGGAAAAAAACCAATTCGATAGCATGATCAAAACGTAATTCGCCAACAATTTGAAGGAGTTCTAAAGCTGTTTTTTCTTTCTCTCTCCATTGGCTAAGGAATGATTCATTTTTACTTCTTATTTGAAGTTCTTTTTCATTCATGGATTTTATTTTTTTGGTTAAGGCAGAAGTAGACAGGTTTCAACCTGTTTTCTTGAATAAAAGCAGACAACATGCCTATACGGCAATTAAAAGAGTCTACTCTATATTAGTACAATATGGTTTTATGAACTTTATTAAAAAATAACTATTCGGCTTCCAAAAGATAGTGAAGATTGTAAGTGCTTAAAAAGCACGTCAATCAAGATAAACCTTTGGAATTTAGCCGATCGTTTATTTTTTAACCGTGACTTATTATCTATTGTTTCAGAAAAAGTCAATAAAGTTCGGTTTTAAATGGTACTGTAAAGGTCTGAAAATAAGGTCATAAAAAAAAGCGCTCCACTATAATAGTGAAGCGCTTTGCAAGTATTTTAAAATCGACGTTAAAAAAGTAAAATTTTAAGCGCCGAGATAATTCTTAAGTAACTTGCTTCGAGAAGTGTTTCTAAGCTTATTAATAGCTTTGTCCTTAATTTGACGAACACGCTCTCGAGTCAATCCAAATTTTTCACCAATATCTTCTAAAGACATTGGGTGCTCTACACCAATTCCAAAATACAGCTTAATGACATCGCATTGGCGATCAGTAAGAGTACTCAAAGATCGATCGATCTCTCTTCTAAGTGACTCTTTGTATTCTAAAGCTGAATCTGTTTGTGGAGTCGCTCCATTTTCTAAAACATCAAGAAGAGAATTGTCTTCTCCTTCAACAAAAGGTGCATCCATAGAAACGTGACGAGCAGCAACACCAAGGGTTGTTTCAACCTCTTCTGTAGGAATTTCTAGCAAATCTGCTAGTTCGTCAGAAGAAGGCTCTCTTTCGTACTCTTGCTCGAGTTCTGAAAATGCCTTATTAATTTTGTTGAGAGATCCTACTTTATTAAGTGGTAAACGCACAATTCTCGATTGCTCTGCGAGCGCTTGAAGAATTGACTGTCGAATCCACCATACAGCGTAGGAGATAAATTTAAATCCACGGGTTTCATCAAATCGCTGAGCGGCTTTGATAAGACCTAAGTTTCCTTCGTTTATCAAATCACTTAGTGATAAACCTTGATTTTGATATTGCTTCGCTACCGAAACTACGAAACGTAAATTAGCTTTTGTGAGTTTTTCAAGGGCGATCTGGTCGCCTTGCTTGATGCGTTTAGCTAAATCTACTTCCTCTTCGGGGGTTAACAAATCAACTTTTCCAATTTCTTGTAAATACTTTTCTAGTGACTGACTTTCTCTGTTCGTAATAGATTTTGTAATCTTAAGTTGTCTCATGCAAGTAACAAATTTTTATTAAGCAATAAATAAAGTGGATTATCAAACTTGTTGAAATTACGGTTCTTCGGTTGAAGATATGCGAATGGGTATAATTGCTTTAATGCTCTCAGTAGTGAGATGGCTATAGATAAGATAATTGTGTAAATGATCTTAAGGTTAAAAATAGTAGGCATATCGTTTCTCAATCCGTTACAAAAATAAAGGTATTTTCAATGGTAGTCAAGGGCTAAGGGCAATTTAGTAAACCGCATTTGAAATTAATTTCTGTAAATAAATGAATGCTATTCTTTTGAAATAAGTTCAATTATTTGGAAAAATCATTTATTTATTTTTTATTGCGGCAAAGGTACTACCCTTTTTATTGGCAAAAAGCCTATTTAACACGACTTAATAACCTGATTTTCAAAGCCTTACAATTAACGCTTCGATAGTATGTTTTAGTATAGGTCTTTATGAAAATCTTTGATTCTAGGATCAGTAATCTCTTTCTTAATATGAAAAGAGTCTCATTCACGAGCGAATTTTTATTTAGGGCCTCCCCTACTATTTTATACCGTTTTGTAACGACGCCGTCTTGTTTAATCCGTTGGTTTTGTGATGAAGTGGACATTACAGGAGAAATTTATACCTTTTCCTGGCAAGGTGCACCAGAAATTGCGGAAATGATCGATGACATTGAAGATGAGCGCGTTCGCTTCCATTGGGAAGATTCTGACGACGGAGAATATCTAGAATTTCGATTCAGTAAATCTCCTGTCACTGGCGAAAACATCCTTGAAATCACCGATTTTTGCGACGAAGATGAGGTTGACGAGCAAAAAGATCTATGGGCTAGTCAAATCAAAATGCTCCGTCAGGAGACCGGAGGCTAAAAATTAATCGAAATATAGTCTTGACCTTGATTTTATTAAAGGTTTGAAAACTCCCTTTTGCAGATAAGTTTGGGTGATTTGCATATCACAATTTTAAAGTTTTCATAATTGGCGCTTCTTTGTATAGAGATTAACTATTTCTTTATGCAAAAATGTATGATTATGAAAACCTTTAAATTTTTCCTTCTATTTAGTTGTATTTCCCTCCTTTTGACTTCTTGTTTTGAAGAATTTGAACTTGAAAGTTTAAATACTGAAAACTTTAGCTCAAAAATAGACCAGCCATTTGTTTTTCAATTTGCCAATATGGACGAAAATCACCAATGGGTAAGCGGTTGGTTAATCGACCCCGACGGTAAGGTTTTTAGCTATGATTTGACGAACCACCCAAATATTCAGCCCTCTACTACTACTTTTGAAGAAGTAGAATTAGAAAAAATGATACAGGTCTGTGAGGATATTATCGGACAAGTTGATTTAAATGAATTGGTTTCCAATTTTAAAAAGATGTGTGTTATTCAGGAAAGCTTCGAAACCAGTATTGGAGAGCTTGATCATACAGAAACGGTGTTTTACGGTATTTACAGTAATGACTATAATCAACGATTATTTGATTTTGATTGCGAAGAAGAGGATGACAATCACATTGAACCGCTTTTCAAACACCTTCCTATAGATATTCAACTAGGAGCAAATGAGGGCTATGATTCTGCATTAGCAAAAGAAGTATTGATATGGCTCCAATCGATTAATGAAAATTTAAAATAATAACCCTCAAAATTCTAAGCTATGTATGCAATTACCAGAAAGAAATACGGCAGTCCCAATGTATTGAAAATTAAAAAAATCACAAAGCCATCTCCAAAAGAAAATGAGGTATTAATCAGAGTCTATGCCACAACCATCAATAGAACAGACTGTGGTATTCTTTCGGGTAAGCCCTTTCTTATTCGATTTTTCACCGGACTTTTTAAGCCTAAAACTCCAGTCCCGGGTACAGACTTTGCCGGTCAAATAGAAGCTGTTGGATCAAAGGTCCACTCTTTTAAAGTCGGAGATCGGGTATGGGGTTTAAATGATGAAGGTCTGGCTTCTCATGCAACTTATATGACAATTGCAGCAGATCAGGCAGTGGCAAAAATTCCAGAAAACATTTCATATGAAGAAGCAGTGGCTTGTGCAGAAGGGGCACACTATGCTTTTAATTCTATTAATAAAATAAAATTAGAAAAAGGCATGAAGGTGCTCGTCAATGGTGCAACTGGGGCGATTGGATCAGCAGCATTACAACTCTTGAAACATCGTGGTCTCTTTGTAACAGCTGTTGGCAACACCCCTAATATCGCTTTATTAAAAACCTTAGGTGCAGATAAGACATTCGACTATTTAAAGGAAGATTTTACAAAAGATGATCAACAGTATCATTTTATTTTAGATGCTGTTGGAAAAAGTACTTTTTCAAAATGTAAAAAATTGCTCTTACCTGGCGGTATTTATATTTCCTCTGAACTAGGACCAAATGCAGAAAATCTATACCTCCCATTCTGGACTAAATTATTTGGCAATAAACGCGTAATTTTTCCTATTCCTTTTAATTGCAAACGAAGTATTTTATTTATGACCGGGCTTTTAGAAAAAAGAGCCTTTACGCCAGTCATCGATAAGCGCTATACTCCAGACGCTATTCAGGAAGCTTACAGCTATGTTGCCAGTGGTCAAAAAACCGGGAATGTGATTCTTAGTTTTGAATAAAATTTTTAAAGATGTTCAATCAATGACCAGACCATCAAAATCAAACCAATCAATGTTGCTAATCTACCTACCCATAGAATCAGACTTCCGAAACCTATGAATAAGGCTCCTAGGAGTAATAAAACTATTCCAGCTAAAAAAGCAACAGCCCCTAATCTAAATTTTGCATCATTCAATATAGAACGATCCAAGGCAGCTGCATTAGCTTTCTTATTTCCTTTTTTTAAAAGCTTTCTATTTAGCCTGTCCATTCTTTTTTTAAGTTTCCGCTGCTGTTTTGGGGATAAATTATTATAAAGCTCTACAGCCTTTTCTTTGGAAACGGTTTCTATTTCGCCTGATGGATGAACTGCAACTACGCCAAAGGCTGAAACATTGCTTAATAAAAACACAAAACACGAAATAAGGATAGTATAAATAAGTTTCATTAATTAAATAGTTTGAAATTGATTTAAAAATATAGTT
>CAYXQH010000314.1:0-7163 GCA_964467425.1 uncultured Saprospiraceae bacterium | reverse complement strand
ATTGGTAAATTGTTTGGATTTGTATTTGGTGACGCAGTGACGGTAATGCTTCCATCAGACGTATCACAATTTGGCTCTGTAGTCATTACCATCGCCGTTGGCGGTTCTGGGTTAATAATCAATACTGGATTATTAGCATAATTGGTAACACATGAGCCATCTAATTTTCTAACTAAAATATTATAAGTACCTGCTGGCAGGTTTTGAAATAAATTAGTACCAATATAATTTGCACCGTTGTCGATGCTATATTCGATAGCGCCATTGCCTGGTGCCATTTGTATCTGAATCATTCCGCCATCTACACCACAATCAATCGGGTGCGTGACGGTCACATTATCCACGACCAATTGAGTTGGCCCATCAATCGTCTGCACCGCTCCAGTCATCGTACAGTTGAAACCAACCGTTCTCACTACTGGCGTATAATTTCCTTCTGCCAAATTATCAAATATCGGACTGCTCTGGAAAGTCGCTCCATTGTCGATACTGTATTCGAGTATATCGACGCTTGTCGCGAAAATTTCGATACGTCCATCAGTATTGGAACAGGAAGTAATATTGGTACTGGTCACGTTATTTAAAACCAAAGTACGCGTGACACCAATATCAAAAATCTGCACAACTGACTGACAAGTTCCATCATCAAATCGGATACTCAATGTATAATTTCCTGGAGGCAAATTAGAAAAAGTATTAGATGCTTGAAAGTTTACACCGTCCAAACTATACTCTAAATTACCTGCACCAGTTGCCGTAATTGTAACAGCTCCATTGGTATCATCACAGGCTGTTGCATCTGATATTGCTAAATTTGAAACCATAAATCCACCTGCCATATCGAGCATCAAAGTGGTATCAATCACAGGGCAAGTTCCATTGGTATAACGATAGGCTACCGTGTAACTTCCTGCTCCAAGGTTGATGAAATTTCCTATTGCTTGCCAAGTATTTCCTCCATCAATTGAGTATTCAATCGTAGAACTACCAGTTGTGGTCGCAGTGATTGAACCGTCATTTCCAGCACATGAAGGTTGGGTGAAGTTCAACATATTTCGCATTGGCGGAATAGGCTCTACTATCACAACTGGATTTCCAATCACCAAACAAGTTCCATCCAAAAATCGAATATTTGGCGAATAACTTCCAGGAGCAAGGTTTGTAAAAATAGCACTTCTAGTGAACGTTATGCCATCCAACGAATATTCAATATCGTTATCAGGTTGTCCATTTCTGCCATTTGCAAAAATTTCAATTCTTCCATTATTTGCACCACAGTCATTGACATTAGTTGATTCTACCAAAAGTATTTCTGGCGTATCTCCACCTTCCAATCGAGTAGCACCTGCGCTGGTTTCACACAAGATGTCATCCGTTCTTCTGATTCTAATGTCATAAACACCGATAGTCAAATTATTGAACACATTGCTACTTTGCCAAGTCATTCCACCGTCCACTGAGTATTCCAATAATGAAACTGGATCAGTTCCAATATTTGCATTGACGGTAATGGAACCATCAGGCGAAGTACAAGTTGGTTGGGTAACATCTACGTTTTCAAAAACAGGTGCATTTGGTGTAATCAAAGTGACCATGCTTCCTGTAATTTCACATGAACCATTGTCATTTCTAATTCGAATGGTATAAGTGCCAGCCGCTAAATTATTGAAAACATTCGTTGAAAACCAATCAGCTGGTTCTGAAACTGAATATTCTAATGCGCCTACTCCAGTACCTGTTATCGTAATACTTCCACCAACGCCAGCACAATCTGGGTTGGTTGAATCTGTATTTGAAATAGTCGGAGCAGATGGGGCATCCAATGTAATTTCAGGTCCACCAACTTGACAACTGCCATCTGTGTATCTTATAAATGTCTGATAAACTCCTGCGGCAAGGTTTGTGAAAACATTATCTAATTGAAAAGTTGTTCCATCCAAACTATACTCTAAAGTGCTGGTAGCACCTGTTGCGTTAATAGTGATTCTACCATCCATCAAACCACAATCGGTCGGGTCTGCGGTGGTAAAAGAAAAATTAGGAACTGTTGGACGCGTCAACGTGATTTCTCTGATATCACTTTCGCACGAACCACCACTCGTGATATTTCTCGCTATTACTTGATAAACCCCAGGGGCGAGATTGGCGAATAAATTGGAAACTTGATAAGTCAATCCATTGTCAATCGAGTACTCAGTTGTACCCATTGGAGTTCCAACCAAAACCACCGTAATGGTTCCATTATCTGCATCACAATCTGGGTTAGTTCCTATTACATCTTGAATTTCTGGTTCAGCCGTTTCGGACAAAACAACGCCTCCTCCGAAAGCTTCACAAAGCGAAACTGCATCTCTGACACGAACCAAATAATTTCCAGCCATTAGATTTGGAAATGAATCATTGGTCGTCCAAGTACCTCCGTTATCAATTGAGTATTCTAAAATTCCCGAAATCGCTATTGCTGTGATTTCAATTAATCCATTGGCTCCACATTGACCATTTTGGGTTAATAAATTAGAAATTCCTGGAGCATCGGTAGATAATAGCGTTACTGTTGTTCCTAAAATTTCGCAACCGCCAATCGTTGGTCGCACCATTGGTTGGTACAATCCACTGGTCAAACCGGCAAAAGTATTTCCAGATTGCCAAGTGATACCGCCGTTGATACTATACTCAAACATTCCAGTTGAACCAGATGCATTGATGGTGATTATTCCATCTGCATTATTGCAGGCAGTTGGGTTTGTAACATCTATATTATCTATGATTGGTTGATTTATTTCTTGAACAGTTGCTACGCCCAAAGTTGTCACGCAGGTTCCTGATTCTCTAATTGCAATGTTATAATTCCCGAAAGGTAACCCAGAAAAAGTTCCGTTCACCATCCAAACACTTCCGCCATCAATTGAATATTCTAAGTTGCCAATATTACCAGTGGCAGTAATTGAAATGACACCATTGGATTGACCACAGTCCGTTCCAGTTGCCAAAATATCTGCCTCCAAATTATTACCAGCACTTCTTAAACTTACGATTTGAGGAGCTGAAACACAACTACCATCGGCATTTCTAACCACAACAAAATAATCTCCATCTGGTAAATTAGAGAAAATACTTAGCCCTTGAAAAGTTGCTCCACCGTCGATACTTGCTTGCGTAAAGCCAGTTCCAGAAATTGTCAAAGTAATTTGACCATCCGCTGCTCCACAAGCAGAAGGATGGATGACATCTACATTTGAAATCGAAGGCTGCGTTGGTTCATTTATGACATAAACACCTATTTCACCTTCACAAGTACCATCAATATTTCGAGTCCAAATACTATAAGTACCGCCAGGTAAATCTGAGAAGAAGGTCATTCCTGAATAGGTCATTCCTCCATCAATACTTATTTCAAATGGCTCTGGGTTACTTTCAATAATAAAAATGGAACCATCGCTCAATCCACAATCTGTAACATCGGTAACCAACACATCATTGATAATCGGCGGAGCTGGAGATTCCAAAATCACCTCTGGCCCTGTAACAATACAAGAACCATCAAAGACTCTCACCACAATATTATAAGTATCTTGCGGTAGGTTTGAAAAGGTATTACTCAAACTGAAATTCATACCACCATCAACTGAAAAATCGAGGGGTTGAACACCTGCATAACTTGTTGAAATTACGATTTCGCCCATCGTTGCAGAGCAAACATTCATTCCATTGGTAGTCACATTATCGATGAAAACCGCAGGTGGTGACACCAAAGTTTCTATGCCTACAAAAGTCTCACAAGTGCCATCTGTATTTCTAACCATTACATTATAAGTTCCTTCAGATAGACCGAGGAAGAATCCATTTGCAAACCAAGTGGCGCCTCCATCAATGGAATATTGATAGGTCGCCCCCATAGTAGGTGTCAAGGATACTAATATTGATCCTTCTGTTCCGTTACAAGTTAATGGATTGGAAGAAGATGATACTGGATCTGTTGGGCCCTCAGGAGAGACTAAGGTTACGTCAGGAATATCAACCACACAAGTTTCATCAAAATTTCTAATCATCAAGTCATATGCACCTGATGCCAAATCGGTGAAAGTATTGGATATTTCCCAAGTGATACCGCCATCAATACTGTATGAAATTGTACCATTTCCACCTGATGCATTAATCGTAATCGTGCCATCTGTTGCATCACAATCGGTAGGGTTAGTCGTTGGGGAATCTATGAAAACCGGCGAATTAGGCTCTTCCAAAACAGCAGTTCCTGCATCAGTGACACAGGTACTATCACCATTTCGCAAGAAAATATCATAAGTGCCTTCTGCCAAATTGATAAACAAATTTGAGGTCGTCCAAGTCAATCCACCATCGCGGCTGTATTGGGTGGCACCTACTCCAGGGGATGCATCAATATCGATACGTCCATCTTGTAATCCGCAATCTGTTGGATTGGAAAGTAATTTATCATTTTCGACTGGTCTTGCTGGATCAGAAATCGTAATTCCACCACCAGTGGTAACGCAGGTTCCATCAATATTTCTAACTCTTACTTCGTAAATTCCTGCTACTAAATTAGGAAAACTATCTGTCGTCAAATAAGTCATTCCTGCATTGATGCTATATTCATGCGCACCAGTTCCACCGATTGAGGTAATTTTTATATAACCATCACCAAAACCGCAATTAGAAGTATTTTCTTGCGAAACACTAACAATGACAGGAGCAGATGGCTCAACCAACATGGTAATGCCTCCATTGACGACGCAAGTTCCATCTGCATTTCTTACTAAAGTTGGATAACTCCCTTGCCCCAATTCTTCAAATCCACTTGAGTTTGACCAAGTAATGCCATCGATACTATATTGAAGCACACCAGTTCCTCCAGTTGCATTGATGTTAATATCTCCATCATTTGAGTTACAATCAGTTGGGTTATTTTTATCAACAGAAATAATCATTGGTAACGGTGGCTCGGTCAATTCAACTACATTCCCAATAGCCATACAAGCTCCGCCATTTCTAACTCTCACATCATAACCCCCTGCTGCCAATCCATTAAAAACGGAGGAAAATTGCCAAGTCATTCCTCCATCAATACTGTACTCCACTCCTGGAGGAGCGATGTGCTCTATCATTGCAGTAATGACAATTCTTCCATTATTTGCACTACAATCAGAAAGGTTAGATTTGATAACACCTGAGATAACTGGCATGGAAGGTACCAGTACATCTTTTGTAATATTTCCTACACAACCATTATTGGAAGTTGCACTGAGTGAGGCTGAATAAACGCCACCAGTGCCATACAAAAAAGTAGGATTCACATCAGTTGAACCTGAAATACCCTGTCCAAAAAGCCAACTATAAGAATTAATGCTTCCTGGATTGGCAGTTTGATTGGTAAAAGTTGTAGTCGTTCCTTCGCATACCGTATCTGCCATAAAATCAACATTTGGTAAGGAATAAAATGAAACTTCTACAGAATCGACCGCCACACATCCCGCGCCATTATCAGCAGTCAAAACGTAAGTCAATGCTGGCAAGGCAAAGTTTCCTGGAAACGAAACCGTGGGATTGGAAACAGTGGGGGCACTTAACCCAGAAGCCGGAGCCCAGGAATAAGTGACACCCATTGAAGGGGCTCCACCAATCATGGTGGTCATATCTGTACAAATACCAGTATTATCGCCCGTTAAGGCCACTACATCTGGTATTATTGATATTTCGACTGAGTCTGCGGTTTGCGTACAATTCTCAGTTACTTTTAATTTATAAATAACCGTATCGGTTTGAATCTCAAAAGATGGAGATAAAGTATTCGTCGGCCAAAGGTGTGCTAAACCTGGATCTTGAACACTTGACCACTCAATTTCGAAAAACGATCCACAATCGGTATCGACAAGGATGCCTGTCAGCGGGAGGGTATCCCCTGGACAACCTGTGAATTGTGAAGGCGCCATCGTTATGGTAACGGATTCTAAATTGATTGGATTGGTAGCAAAAATTGCCGTTGCGTTAAAGGCAAACAGCAACATTGCTACAGATACTAAGCCTCGTGTAGTTCTATGAAAATTTTGGCTTAGATCGGTTTCTGGATAAAAATAGTTTCTCAGCATTTGGATAAATTTATATTCATGAGCATGGCTCATTTCGGAACACTTGCAAATTATTTATAATATTTGTTTTTCCAAAGATTATGCCGATATGTATTTTTCTATAATATGTTCTACTGTAGACTATGAAAACATTTTGTAGATAAGACCTTTTTAGCTATTCAAAACTTAACATAACTTACCACTTCAACCCTTTCACAACTACCTGTAAATCAATCAGTTGCTTGATTTGTTTTTGAAATTTCGAAGCGTCGCCCGTTGTGTAAAATTTGATGTTTTGTCCGCTTTTTTCAGATAGGAGATTTAGTTTTTTCAACCTATTTAAGGTATGTCGTGCAACTGCCGAAGCAGGGTTAATTATTTCGATCGTGTCTGGAACAATGCTTTCTATGATGGATTTCACGAAAGGATAGTGCGTGCATCCGAGCACGATGGTATCGACTCCTTCTGCCATCATTGGGGCAGTTACTTCCTTCAGTAATTCTATTGTTTCAGGATTGCTAATTGAGCCATTTTCTATCAAATCTACCAATCCAAGACATGGGTTTTCCATAACATCAATGCCTTTTCCAAATCGCTCTACCAAACTGCAATACCGTTCGCTTTTAAAAGTTCCTTGAGTTGCTAAAATTCCTACTTTGCCAGTTTTAGTCACTTGGGCTGCGGGTTTAACAGCAGGTTCCATTCCAATAAAAGGCGTATCAGGAAACATTTCTCGCAAATAATTAAGCGCTGCACCCGATGCCGTATTGCATGGAATGACAATACACTTCGCTCCTTTTGCCAACAAAAATCGTGTGATATTTTCAGAATATTGTCGCACTTGCTCCAATGACTTTGCGCCATATGGTACATGCTTTTGGTCAGCGACATAGATAAAGTCTTCTTTTGGTAACGTTACCAATAGTTCTCTCAAAACGCTCAAGCCTCCTACGCCTGAGTCAAATGCTCCGATGGGTTCGTTTTTTTCCATTGTATGTTTTTACCAAGCGGTAGTTAGCAGTAGGCAGTTAGCAGTAGGCAGTTAGCAGTAGGCAATTGCGGCTGAGAGAAAATCTTTGA
>CAYXQH010000313.1:0-7181 GCA_964467425.1 uncultured Saprospiraceae bacterium | reverse complement strand
TTCTTCGGTGTCGTGGACTTTTAGGGTACCGGACCAATGATTAGAGTAAAACTCTACAGTAAAATATTGAATCACGTCACCATTGGGATAATGAACGGTTTCGAGATTTGGGTCAGTGCTAATCCCTATTACTTCCAGACTTAGGATTTCAAGGCCTGTTTCTTCGCGGACTTCGCGAATGATACATTGCTCAATCGTTTCGCCTTCTTCAAGTGCTCCAGCGGGGATGCCAAATTTCCAGCTATCATTTCGTTCGACAAATAATATTTCGCCTTTATCATTTTCGATTAAAATCCGAGCTGCAGGATGAATAAACTTTGCGTGTCCGATTTTTGACCGCATTTTGGAGATATAATTTTTCATTGCTTCATTCTCAGTTGATGGGGACTTGTTTTTGGGATTCGCTCGATAACCCCTCTGGCTTCCAGGTCCAACTTGACGGAAACGACATACCAGACTACTTTTCCATCAAAACTATCTGCCAAGTCTTTTTCAGCTAGATCGCTTAATTCCTGATAGGTAATTTCTCCACGTTCTTTTATTTTCTTTAAAATATAATCAAAGATCACATCGTATCTTCTCCGAAGTATGTTGACGCCTTTTTTACCTTGTGGATGGAGGGTGAGAATTTTTTCTTCTTCTGACATCTTTATATTTTTTATAAAAATACGGAGATTTGGCTAATTTTTAAACCACCTAAGTAACATAGACTACATAGAAGAGCTCTTACCTTCGGTTATTTCTATTGGAACGGTAATTATTTCTGGATCTGGATCGATGGTTTGATCTTCGTTGGGGTTCTGGTTCAAAAACAGTCCCATCATCTTCATAGGGATGATCTGCGATTATTCTAATTTTCTGATTGATTAATCTTTCGATGGCTTTAAGATAGGCTCGTTCTTCGCCATTGACAAAAGAGACCGCTATCCCACTTGCACCTGCTCGGCCGGTTCGACCAATGCGATGAACGTAGGTTTCTGGAACGTTCGTTAAATCATAATTGATCACATGTGAAAGACCATCCACATCAATTCCACGAGCAGCAATATCTGTAGCGATAAGAATTCTTGTATCTCCTCTTTTAAAATTACCTAATGCTTTTTGGCGAGCCGTCTGCGATTTATTTCCGTGAATTGCTTCCGCTTTAAAACCATTACGATCCAAAAGTTTTACAATCTTATTAGCACCATGTTTTGTTCTGGAAAAGACTAAAGCTGAACGGACCTCTTTTGTTTCTAGTAAATGCGTCAGTAAATTGATCTTATTTTTTTTACTCACAAAATAAACCGCCTGCTCCACTCGCTCTGCTGTCGTCTGTTCTGGTTTGACCGTAACTTTTTCTGGATTACCAAGTATTTTCTGAGAAAGGGTAACGATCGATTTAGGCATTGTCGCAGAAAAGAAAAGCGACTGCCGTTTTTCAGGAAGTTGAGCAATTATTTTTCGAATATCGTGAATGAAGCCCATGTCTAGCATCTGGTCTGCTTCGTCCAATACAAAGTATTCCAACTCTTTTAAAGAAATATAACCACGCCCCATCAAGTCAAGCAATCTTCCTGGAGTTGCGACCAATACATCTACACCTCGTTTAAGCGCAGCGATTTGTTTGCGTTCTTTTACACCTCCAAAAACAATCGTCCCTCTAATTCCGGTATATTGTCCATAGGTTCTAAAACTCTGCCCAATCTGAATCGCCAACTCTCGAGTAGGTGTCACCACCAATGCTTTGATCGGACGACGGCTTCCCTTTCTATTCTCTGCGTCCTTGTATAGGTGCTGTAAAATAGGAATACCAAAAGCTGCTGTTTTTCCAGTACCCGTTTGGGCACAACCTAGCAAATCTTTTCGCTTCAATAATATAGGAATGGACTGCTCCTGAATCGGAGTAGGATGTGTATAACCTTCGCCTTCTAAGGCCCGCATAATCGGCTCTATAATACCAAGTTCTTTAAACGTCATCTTCTCTGGATAAATTTGCAAAGGTACAGTAAATGTTGGGATAATTTTGTTTTTAACGATAAAGCCTCTTAAAGCATTAAAAAGGGCTATTTAGACATTAATTCAAATAATGAAAACTTTTCTCCAATTATATGGTATAATTTTTAATGTTATTTAATCAGAGTTAAAATTAAACTATCGATTAGGTTTCAATAGTATAGCTCGATTGACGTGATTTTTTAACTTTTATTTAAACTTATTATAATCTCTTGGGAGGTGTTTTAATTAAAAAAATCATTACGTTTGCAGCCCAAAATTAAAAACTAAATATTGTTGGCTGATTTAAGTGTTGTCTGATCTAATTTAAAACCAAAGAATTTATTGCAAGAGTCCATTTGAGGGATACAAAGCCTTTAAATTTTGTAAAACCTCGGTAGATTCTATTTATCATTTTATTTCTTGGAAATAATACTTCTGAGAGACATGAACATTTTTTAAAATGAAAAAGTATTTCAACCTTTTTGATTTGTCGCAAAAAGTCGACTATAAAACAGAAATCCTATCGGGATTAACGGTTGCTTTAGCCTTAATCCCAGAAGCAGTTGCTTTTGCTTTAATTGCCGGACTTGATCCATTGGTTGGTTTATATGCAGCATTCGTGATGGGCTTAGTGACCTCCGTTTTAGGCGGTCGTCCAGGAATGATCTCCGGTGCTACGGGTGCCGTGGCGGTTGTTTTAGTTACGCTTGCTCAATCGCATGGAGTAGAATATATTTTTGCAACAGTCATATTAGCTGGAATAATACAAGTTTCTGCTGGGTTTTTAAAACTCGGAAAACTTATGCGTCTTGTGCCGCACCCCGTGATCTTTGGTTTTGTAAATGGCTTGGCTATAATCATCTTTATGTCGCAGTTAGATCAATTTAAAGATGATTCTGGTGCATGGCTGACAGGTTCTACTTTATATATTCTATTAGGATTTGTAATACTGACTATGCTTATTATCTGGGGGCTTCCAAAACTGAGCAAAGCAATCCCTGCTTCCTTAGTTGCTATTTTAGTTGTCTTTGGCTTGGTGGTTTATTTAGGCATCGACACTAAGACCGTTGGAGATATGGCAAAAATCCAAGGAGGTTTCCCTCCATTTCATATACCTAATATTCCCTTCACCTTTGAAACACTATTTGTAATCCTACCCTATGCTGCTATTATGGCTGGTGTCGGATTGATTGAAAGTTTATTGACGCTTAATATTATTGACGAAATTACGGAGACGCGCGGTCGGGGAAATAAAGAAGCCGTTGCACAAGGCATTGCCAATATGCTTTCCGGTCTCTTCTCTGGGATGGGAGGATGTGCTATGATTGGGCAAAGTTTGATCAATATCTCATCTGGAGCTCGAGCAAGATTATCGGGTATTTTTGCTTCTTGTATGCTTTTAATTTTCATCATGTTTGGTGCCAGCTTAATTGAAAAGTTACCAATGGCTGCATTGACGGGATTGATGATTATGGTCTCCATCGGAACCTTCGAATGGGCAAGTCTGAAGACTTTTAATAAAATGCCGAAGTCTGATATTTTTGTGATGGTGCTGGTGACATTAGTTACTGCCGTTTTGCACAACCTTGCTTTAGCTGTTATCATTGGAGTAATTATAGCTGCCCTAGTTTTCGCCTGGGATAATGCAAAACGAATTCGGGCAAGAAAGCACATTGACAAAGAAGGCGTAAAACATTATGAAATCTACGGTCCTTTATTCTTTGGTTCGGTAACTGTTTTTAATGAAAAATTTGATGTGAAATATGATCCGCAAGAAATCGTGATTGATTTTAAGGAAAGCCGGGTTGTTGATATGTCTGCAATTGAGGCTTTAAATAAAATAACGGAACGCTATCATAAAGTTGGAAAGAAAGTTCATCTGAAACACCTAAGCAAAGATTGTAGAGCACTGCTTCAAAATGCCGAGGAAATTATTGATGTCAATGTTGTCGAGGATCCAAAGTACAAATTGGTTGTTGACAGAGTGTAGACAGAGGTAAGATAGTTATGTGGTTATGTGGTTAAGAGTAATTATCTTTTTTATTGATTTGCGATGGATCAGGTATTCGACAATTAGCAAATTGACGATCCAGCTTCCCCAGGAAACCAAAACATATTGCGTCGTTGGGTCCAGGTAGAAAAAGCTTCCGATAAACATTTGGCTAACTCGAAGAGTAATGGCTGACAAGGTTAAAGCATAGCTCCGCATCATCCATTTTTTATGCGCAGCGAATTGTTTTTGCCGAACAGCCTTATAGCCTTTATAGGTAAACCACCACCAGAGAGGTGTCAATATTAAAAAACTTATCTTGGCTGCCCAGCCACCATTTGCATAAAAAGCCATCACCATGCCGCTTGGCGCACTTATAAAAAGCAATAATGCTACATAGGTTTTCCCAAGTGTGCGATGTAATCCAGCCCAGTTTCTTAAAACGTAGTTTGAAAACAAGAATGCGCCGCTTCCTAAAACAATCAGGCTACTAAAAATATGAGCGTAAAAGGCGATTCGATAATGATCCAGATGAATAATAAACTGTTTGGTTTGTAGAAAATCAACATCCCATTCCCAGCTCGTATAAGGCCAGATGATGTGAAACATCTGCAAACTAAAAAAACTAATCAAGGCTCCCCATAGGAAAGTCTCGATTAGTTTTTGATATTTTAGTAATCCTTGCATTTAGAATTCATTTAAAAATTTCAGGAAGTTAATCTTATAAGAAAAATCACTTTGGTACCCTTTAATGGTATTACCGTTTACTCTGATTTTCTTATTGTCCCCTTCCTTAGTTTTAAATACAATAAAATAGTCCGGTTTAAATTTTGTTGGCCCAATTGACTTTGCATTATCCAATGCGACCAGCAACTCTTCTATTTCTTTTTCATGCAATATTCTTTGCTCGGCGAATTTTCCTTTTGATTGAACATCAGGTCTACTCAAGCTCACCTCTTTAATCTGTTCAATTGATTTCGGATAATCCAAGTTTTCCTTTTGAGTATTGCAAGAAGCAAAAAGCAGCAAAATTACTACCCATAGTTTATAGGCTATTTTTATAAATTTCATTATCCTTTCTGCTTTTGCCTAATTACTAATCCAAAGAAGCTCTTGTATCCGTTAGGTATTCTTTTGCTTCTACAACAGATCCATCCTTTTTTATCTGGAAAGCAGTTGATGACATTAATTCATATTCTTTAATTTCATTATTTTCATAACCTTCTTTCTCTACATCTTTATCCCATATATTTTTATAGATATTTTTCCAAATCGCTCCATTTTCATCTATTGAAAAGGTTTCTGTTTCTTCCAAATTATTATAAGCAAGGTTAAAACTACCATCTCTCCTGTATTCTGACTTTACAATATTCCCTTTCAAATCATACACCATCATATTGAATCCAAAGTTATGCTTAGAGAAAAAAGAGCGCTCTGTTTTATAAACAACAGCTATGTTTTTATCATCTAAATAAAAACGTGCAACTGGCATAATCTTAGGTGGTCCCATTCGAGAAAAGGCTTTCCCATTTAGCTCTGGCATATACTTCGATATGTTATACGACATTCCTTTTTTCCCTTTTTTCTTTCTTGTTTGTCTTGGCAACGCTTTTAAGTTTTTATACTTATGAAAATCTGCTACATCTATTTGAAAAGGCAAGCTTGTTTTCTCAAAATTGCTAAGAAATTTGGCAAAGGATAAATTGCCGACTTCGGGTTCTGCGACTTTGGTTTCAGGTGATGTTATTTTTTCTGGACTTACGAAAGCGGTTCCAAAAATTGCGAGTGAAAATATACTCACGAATAAAAAAATACTTTTGAATTTCATAATAGATAATTTTAGGAGTGAATGAGTAGTCAAGAAATCAAGCCATCAAGGGTGCTAATAAAAACCGCTTGAAAACTTGACTACTTGATTACCCGGATATAAATTCGGTCTAGTAACGTTATATTATTCTTTTGTTTTATAGCCTTTTTCTTTCGCTTGTTTTTTAATCGACTTGATCATATTTTGCTGAAGACTCGTTTTATCTTCGGTCTTTGTATTTTCAGCTTTATACTTTCGACGCTTTTTGTCCAGCTCCTGGATTTCGTTTTGGATATTTGTACGTCGTATGGAAACCTCCTGTATCTGAGCTTCTAACTCTTCAACCGAAATATTTTGCAAGGTGTCTGCATGGACTTCTACATTTTTTAAAATCTTTTTATCTTTTTCATAGGCATCTACTAAATCCCAATCTGTGTTTTTATATTTTTTAGAGCTTTTAAAAGTCGCTCTATCTGCAGCATTCGTCGTACTATATTCATAGGAATTTTTATCCTGCATAGTTTGGTTCAACTTTTTCTCCTTTCCTTTTTTTCCAAATGGAATGTAGGTCTTATTTAATTCCTCATTCAGCTTATTAATTTTATCATCATAAGGTGTTGGGACATAAACCGTCTCTTGATTATGATTGATATTTAAATATTCTCCTCCGCCAGCCATTGCTCCTTTTTTCCAATATTCCCGAAGTCCTTCTGAATATTCGCCACAATAAATGGTATTGATCGTCACGCCTTTATCTCTTGCATTTTTACAAGCTTTTTCATAACTAAACATGCCTTGAGTAAATTCTTCATTTCCGGCGATATAAATAATTTTCAAGCCTTCTTTATTTTTCCATTCCAATTCTTCCAAGGAAGTTTGAATAACAGTCCCGCAGTATTCTTCTCCACCATTGGTTCGTAATGCAAAAAGCTTTTCGGATATCATATCCATATCGGTCGTAAATTCTGTCAGACGATTAATCTGATTTGCTTCTTTACTCTTAGATGGATTCCCATATTCGTATAAGGCAATTTCCAATTTAGTATCATCGCCATCTTTTTCAGTACGAGCCAGTTCGTTTAAAATGTTCCATAACTGTGCTTTTGCTTGTTCGATCAAGCCGCTCATAGATCCACTGGTATCTAAAAGTAAAGCGACCTGAATGGTGTTTTTATCATCTGTTTCATTTTCATTGGGTGCTGTACTTGTTTCTTCTGTTTCCGGCACTGCTTTAGAAGAAAAAAACGAATAGCCAAACATGTTGGACGCATAACCTAAAGCGAGCCAAAACGTTACACCAAGAATAGCAAGTAAGATTTTACGAGTTTTCATAATTGTTATTTTTTATAGTTTCAAATAAGTAATTCATTTTAGGAGAAGTTTTCATAGCATTTGAACCATCAAAAT
>CAYXQH010000312.1:0-7195 GCA_964467425.1 uncultured Saprospiraceae bacterium | reverse complement strand
ACATGATGTGGAGTACTCGACAACCACTCTTCTCCGCGAATGACATGAGAAATCTTCATAAAATGATCATCGACAATATTTGCCAAATGATAGGTAGGCATCCCATCACCTTTCAACATAATCTTATCATCTACTTCATTGCTCTGAAAAGTTACTTTCCCTCGAATCAAATCATCAAAAGAAACCGCTTCATCCCGAGGTATCTTTAATCGAATAGTATAAGGCTCACCACTTTCAAGTTTTTGCTTCACTTCCTCTTCCGACAAGGTCAAGCTGTTTTTAAGTTGACCTCTAGTCGAACTATCATAACGAAAGGTTTCTTTTCTACTTTCATATTCCGTTCGCATCGCTGCTAATTCCTCTGCCGTATCAAAAGCATAATAGGCATTTCCACTATCTATCAAAGCCTGTGCATATTGACCATACATATCTTTACGTTCCGATTGACGGTACGGGCCATATTCACCTCCGATACCTGGTCCTTCTGTCGGTAATATGCCACACCATTTCAATGCATGGACAATATAATCTTCCGCTCCAGGAACATATCTTGTCTGATCAGTATCTTCAATTCTTAGAATAAAAGTACCGCCTGTTTTTTTAGCTAAAAGATAATTATACAAAGCAGTACGAACACCTCCAATATGAAGCGCTCCGGTAGGACTTGGCGCAAAACGAACACGAACTGGATTCATTTATTTATTTTTATTTTTTTTAAACTTTCCTAAGCAGCGAAAATACGCTCTACATCGTTTAACTAATACGACTTCAACGTAAATAATCCTTGAAAGAGTTCCCAAAAAGATTCGGGGCTCAAAGTTAACCAATTTTAGAATAGGTTGAAAAATTTTTGAACATATCATCCAGACTTTTAAACACAATCCCCCAAACCGGTTTTATACACTAAAACAAGTCAGGTAAATCAAAAACTTCGACCCAGTTTTTTTTCAAAATGTTTTAGTAAAAAAAAGAGATGTACTTAGTAAAGACGCCGAAATTTATCCAAAGCCTTTTTCCAAATTTCGTTTGGAAAGCTCCAACTACCGAAAAAGTCCTCTATCTCACGTTTGATGATGGGCCCATCCCAGAAGTTACTCCTTGGGTTTTAGACCAACTAAATGCTTACAATGCAAAAGGTACCTTCTTTTGTGTTGGAGATAATGTAAAACAAAACAAGGATGTTTTTCAACAAGTGATCGATCAAGGTCATGCCATCGGAAACCATACGTTCAATCATATGAATGGCTGGAGCACCGAAAACATTAAATATTTTCATAATGTTAGAAACTGTGCTCGATTGGTTAAGTCTGACTTATTCCGTCCTCCTTATGGTCGGCTGATGCCTAAGCAAGCTTTATTCTTGCAAAGACATTATAAGATCATTATGTGGGATGTCTTGAGTGGCGATTTTGATCCAAATATTTCAAAAGATCAATGTTTATATAATGTAGTTGAAAAAGCTAAAGAAGGTTCTATCATTGTTTTTCATGATAGTCTTAAAGCTTTTGAAAAGCTACAATACGTGCTTCCAAAAGTATTGGAACACTTTAACGGCCTTGGCTACCAATTCAAGGCAATAGAATCAGAAGCCCTACAACAAAAAGTTAGATACGGGCAATCTGCTTAATCACCATTTGGCAATGTTTAATATGTTTATAAGATTTTAAAGCCTCGGGATAATCCGGAGGCTTTTTTATTCGATCTAAAAGATTACATCGTTTGTTCTACATCTGTTGGATCTGATTCAGAAATAACGAGCGGAATATCTTTTCGAACATCTCGGCGTTCTTCTTCATTCAGTTCTGAATAGCTTCGACTAAATCTAGTTTTTGAAGCTTCCTCCCAAAGTTCATTATACGCAGCTTTTATCTCATTATAGACCTCAACATAGGTTCGGTACGAAGTACTCCGATCATTTTGTAGGGAGACAATCGCTTTTTTAGGATTTGAAGGTAACGTTTCCAACCCTCTTGGATTCATAATAAACTGCTTGGTTCGTTCTCTTATCACTTCTACAGAAGCTCTTTCTTTTTCTATTAGCACTTCGTCTGAGGAATTAACCAAAATATTTAAAACATTATTTTCAGGGATGGGTTCTCTTGGAACATCTACCTGCCAAACCGGAAGCATTACCCGAATGCCTTTGTCTTCCAAAATGGTTGTTGTAACCAGAAAAAAGATTAGTAATAAAAAGGCGATATCTGCCATCGAACCTGCATTGACGGAAGGAGCATCAAGTCGTCGTTTTTTTTGAAATGCCATTTGCAAAGCTTTTATACGTTAATAAATAGTCCAATAATTTATTTCGACGACTACTTAAAAGATGTATAAAACATTCTCTTTGGTGTGCTCGTTATCCTTTTATCGAATATTTACCTAAAGAAGTCTTAAACTATTTGACAGAAGACTATATTTATATAAATTGTAGATAAATCAATTAATCAATTTCTAATAAAATGAACAATCCTTTTAAAAAGTATATTCAAAGCTTTACGGAGTTTGGAATGTGGAAAAAAATCCGTGGCTATGCTTCCAAAACTGGGCAGCAAACGATCTATACCGTATTACTTCTTTTTTATGCCTACAAAAGAAGTGACACACCTATCTGGGCTAAAAATATTATAATTGGTACGATTGGATACTTTATTTCTCCAATTGATGCACTTCCTGATTTGACACCTATTATAGGTTATACAGATGATATTGGCGTTTTAAGTTTTGGCTTAGTTACTATCGCCTGCTATGTCAATGAATCTGTCAGAAGTCAAGCAAAAGCACAATTAGGCAAATGGTTTAAAACATTTAATGAAGCGGATTTAAAAGCAATTGATGATAAACTCTAAGCTCTATAAAACTTAGCGTATCTTTAAAAAATAAACCTGAACTTTAACATACCAGCAATGTAGGTGCAAGCTATTGATAGTCAAGTATTTGTTTATAAAACTCTATTGTAATTCAATATAAGTCTAAAAGAGCTACTTGCCATTTCAAACATTTTTTAATACTATTGTATATAGCTTATCTTTGAGAAAACCTGAACCCCCCGGTTAATACTTTAAATTTGTCCTTAGCTGTTTTTTGATTTATTGTTAAAACAATAAGGCTAAAGCTGATTTAAAATTTAGGATACTACACTACAACAAAAAACAACACCATGAAATATGCACCAATCAATACCGATCTCTTTCGGTTGAACAGGAGGCGCTTTACTAGTCAAATGAAATCGGGTTCGATTGCTATTTTTCAATCCAATGATTTGATGCCACGAAATGGCGACCAATCTTATCCTTTTCGGCAAAACTCCGGCTTATTCAGTTTGTGTGGACTTGATCAAGAAGAAACAGTACTTGTACTTTTTCCTAATTGTGTAAAAGAAGGGTTTCATGAAATCGCTTTCATAAAAAAGACAGATAATTTTATAGCAACCTGGGAAGGTCATAAATACACAAAAGAAGAAGCAACTGCAATTTCCGGAATTCAAAAAATATTCTGGCTGGACGAGATGGACAATATCCTACATGAACTAATCCTGCTTGCAGAAAATATTTATGTCAATAATAATGAGAATGATCGGTACATCACCGAAATTCCATCCAGGGATTTAAGACATACAAAATACTTGCAATCCCGATATCCTGCTCATCACTATCATCGGTCACAACCTATTCTAAAAAAGATGGCGATGATTAAATCAAAATATGAGATCGAACTTCTGCAACAGGCTTGCGATATCACTGGAAAAGCATTCAATAGGGTTTTAGAATTTGTGAAGCCTGGAGTGATGGAATATGAAGTGGAGGCAGAAATCATTCATGAATTTTTACGAAACAGAGCATCCGGTCACGCTTATCAACCAATAGTAGCAAGTGGTAAAAATGCATGTGTTTTACATTATACAGACAATAATAAAACATGTAAGGATGGTGATATTTTATTAATGGATTTTGGTGCTGAATATGCCAATTATGCTGCGGATCTTACACGAGCTATTCCAGTCAATGGACAATTTACTCAACGACAACGTGCCGTCTATAATTCCACTTTGAAAGTAATGGAAGAAGCTACTCAAATGTTGGTTCCTGGAACCACACTCGAAGAGTATCATAAAGAAGTTGGTAAATTGATGGAAAGCGAACTGTTGCAATTGAACCTTCTTGATAAAACAGATATTAAAAATCAAAACAAAGATTATCCTGCCTATAAAAAATACTTCATGCATGGTACATCCCATCATCTTGGGTTAGATGTTCACGATCTAAGTTATCGGTACGATCCTATTCAAGCAGGGATGGTATTCACTGTAGAGCCCGGAATTTATATTCCAGACGAACATCTTGGTATCCGTCTTGAAAATGATATTCTGGTTACGGACAATGGTCCTTATGACTTAATGGAAAACATTCCTTTACAAGCAGAGGCCATAGAAGAAATTATGAATGCTGGAGTACTGAGTTAATTAGTCTTTAGTCATTTTATATGATCAAGCCCTTTTCGTCACAGCGAAAAGGGCTTTCTTTTTCTATTCAATATTTCTTTTTTTATAAAAGGTATACGTTTATTAACCTTTCAATACCTATTCTCCATTTTTCCATGTCACATTTCGAATATAATTGGCATAAGTTTTGAACTACTATGTCACAATGGGCTGATTCTCTCCAACCAATCCCCTGATCATAACAGCCGTTTATCGAAAGATTCCCTCCGCTCAAAGCTTTATCAAATAATTTTGAAGTAATTATTGTACGCTCTTTTTAACAATTATTCAAAATTATACAACCAAGAAAAATGAAACTACACAACCTACTTAAAGTGGCTAGCCTACTTTTCTTACTCAGCGTCTTTAACCCAAATACAATTTTCGGACAAGAGATATGTGATGATGGCATTGACAACGATGGTGATGGTTTAATCGATTGTTACGATAGCGATTGTTCTTCCAATAGCAATTGCTCCGATTTTTTCTTCAATACACAAGCACCAGACTGCCAGTTAAGCGTTCCGACGGGAGAGTTCAACATAGAACAAACTGGGCAATCTGATGCTACCTCTTTTCCATTTGATCAACGTGCCGTACCCATGGTTGGCGATATGAATAATGACGGTATTCCAGATATTGTTGCCAAGGACAAAAGCGGAAAGGTTTATATTTTTACAGGTAATGACATTAATGATGTTACATCTTTTGATGCAAAAAACAGTAACTCTTTTAGTTCTGTAGCTATTGCAGATGTCGATGAGGACGGGACTGGTGAAATTTTCTACATTGGAAATGATAAGAAATTGTATCGTTATGAACACGACGGAACAAAAACATATAGTTCTACTGCAAAAACTCCAAGCACAGTAATGACAACTCATCTTGCCGACTTTAATCAAGATGGAATACCTGAAGTTTATGCTGGCTCTGTTATATTCAATGCAATCAACGGTGATTTATTGATCGATGGAAGTGTAATGAGTCCTGCTCCGATGGGTAGTCACACTGAAAACAATATTGAACCTTTTCCAATTGCTGTTGATGTATTAAGCAGTACAGATACTATTGAAGGTGGCAGTCCTTGTGGAGCAGCTTGCGATGGTTTAGAATTACTTGCTGGAAATACTTTATACGCTGTTGATATTACAAATAATACATTGACGGTTGCCTCTTCTGTAAATTTAGAAGATGGTCCTTCCGCTGTTGCTGACTTTGACAATGATGGAGACTTAGACGGAATTATCGTTGCAAACGGAAACGTTTATATCTGGGATTTAAAATCAGGAACACAACTTTTTACTACTTATGACATTCCCGGAACAAATAAAGGAGGCCGTCCAAATGTAGCTGATTTTGATAATGACGGATATCTTGAAATTGGCCTGGCAGGAAAACATCTTTATACGGTCCTTGATACTACTGCAACAGGTACCTTAGATACTCTATGGCAAAGAACAGGGCTGGATGATGGTTCTCAAAGAACTGGTAGTTCCGTTTTTGATTTTGAAGGTGACGGGTTTAATGAAGTGGTTTATAGTGATGAAGAATATCTATACATTTTTGACGGCGCGACGGGAGCTATCCTTAGTCAAATTACGTCAAGAGCAGGAACTAGATTTGAGTATCCAATTATTGCAGATGTAAATGCAGATGGGCAAACAGAAATTTTAGTTTCTGCGCAAGATAATAACGGCCCAAATAATGGCAACTCTAACGATAACTATTTCAACATTTTTAAATCAACCGACAAACCTTGGGTCCGTGCCAGAGGCGTATGGAATCAACACGGTTATATGATTGCAAATATCAATGATGATTTAACAGTACCTAGAGTTCAACAAAACACCTTAAATGGAAGTGTATCTGAACGATTAAATGGCTTTTTAAATCAAGCTTCTTATTATACTATTGATGGAGAATATGCCAATCCAGCTCCAGATGTTGCTGTTGGTAACATTGATGATGAAAATGATATCGCATATGGCCAATGTGAAATAAATGGAGAGATTGAGGTTACTTTAACAATAGATAATTCCAATGGCGATTTACAGATGGCTGCAGGAAGCCCAATCTCTTTTTATGATGACAATCCTTATACAGTAAATGCTACCTTATTTGACACGATTCACTTACCGCAAACTATCCCTGCAGGTGGGAGTTTGACCTTTACTACATCTGTTTTGGTGAATAGTGATTCAACAGTTGTACTCTATGTCTTGTCAAATGATAATGGATATTTAGGAGGACGTCCATACCCCAATCCAAACATGACTAAGACCGGTATTGGAGAATGTGATTACACCAATAATCTAAACCGAGTAACAATTGATCCCTGTAAAAAAATGGTCTTACCTGTTGAGCTTACAGCGTTTAATATTATACAAAAAGAAGATTATGCTATCCTGAACTGGACTACTTTATCTGAAAACAATAATGAAGGTTTCGAAATTGAACACCTCTCTGACAATGAGGATAATGATTTTTCACCGATTGGTTTTGTAGAAGGAACTGGCAATAGCACAGTACAACAAGATTACTCTTTTGAAACGAATTCTTTGTCTTCAGGTATTCATTATTTTAGAATAAAGCAAATTGATTTTAATGGAAACTTTGAGTATTCTACCGTTAAGTCAATTGAATTTAAACTAAACTCAGCGATTAAAGTCTATCCTACTCTAGTAAGAGAAGCATCTTCACAGATTAATATTATAACTTCCG
>CAYXQH010000311.1:0-7250 GCA_964467425.1 uncultured Saprospiraceae bacterium | reverse complement strand
AATAAAAAAGGCTTCCACAATGGGAAGCCTTTTGGTAGGGTAAAAGACGGGATTTGAACCCGCGACCTCCTGAACCACAATCAGGCGCTCTAACCAACTGAGCTACAATCACCATTTTGCTAGAAATCAAGGGTTTTAGATATCCCTTTCTTATAAAGCGATGCAAATATAAAATAAGTTCCCGAAAGCTATTCAATTCTTTTTCTAAAATTTTTCAAGATTTCGGGAAAATTTTAAGTTTTTTCTATTCCAGAGCGTCTGCCTTCAATTCAAACTCTCGAGTCACTGGATTGAATGGAGCATCTACCACCTCACCTTTTCGATCCAGAAGGGTCAAAGTAACGGTGTTTTTCCCCATTGGAAGCCCTTCAATATAATAAGGCTGCCATTTATCAAGAATATGATCTTCTTCTCCATTGATGTTTGCTTTTACTTTATACTTGTTAGGGGCTAATTCAGCCTCCACCACATAAAAGTCAAGCATTACCTTATCTGTATTCTTTTTACCAACATAAGTACCTTTTGGACGGCTATAAAAAACCATCGGGTAATTAATGGATTCCGCTAATTTGATCATATTATTTTCAACGGTTATCTGTTGTGCTTTATGAGCATCTTTTGTTTTGATACTTTCATGATAGGAACGAGATAAGAAAGCCAATAAATGATGTTTGCCAGGTTCTAAAACCACATCACTAAACTTAGCATCATACTTCGCTTTATAAGGTTCATTATTCAGAATCAAATGAATATGTTGTCCTTTAGCAGAGTTGGCACACATTTTTTGTTCAGCATCTGAAGTTTGTGCACCCAATTGATAGGAAGAACCACTTATCATAAATTCCCAACTGTCATTGAGGTAGTCCATTCGCTCAATCTTTGCATCTTCAAATCCTGGAGATGGAGTGAAAGGAGTTAGTTGATATTTGGTTTTTGGTTTTGGCGCTTCTGTAGTAGTGGTAGTCGCCGATTCTGTTTCTGTTGTGGCAGTAGTACCTTCAGCAGTAGAATCTCCGTTTCCACATGCAAAAAATAATAAGCTTAAAAGACATATTGAAAATAAGGATCTCATAAGATTGTTGATGTTTTGTGAGTTAAAATTATTTACAAATTTACCAATTCTAACCTGAAACGATAAAAAACAGTCAATATTTATAAAGCCTTTGTCTTCTTCTTCAAAAAATGGAGATTAAAATCCTAATTTTCTCTTAAATTGAATCAAAATGAGCAGAAATTTGTTGTAATTATAAGAAATATGGAAAACCTGATAGAACTCAAGGTGGATGGGATGACTTGCAATAATTGTGCTGCGAGTCTCGATAAGTTTTTAAAGCGGAAAGGCTTTGAAGAGGTATATGTCAATTTCGCCACCAAAGAGGTTCGTTTTAATCCTTCGGAAGCGCAATATTCTATTGATGAAGTAAAGTCTGGTATTTATTCTTTAGGCTTTCGAGTGATAGAAAGTGATCAGGAAAAGGTTTTGCCTTTCTGGACTTTGGAGAAAAAATTATTGATCAGTGCGCTTTTTACCTTACCACTTTTTTTAGGTCATATTTTAATGATGTTTGGTATTCACTGGTTAAGTTTTTTAGAAAACCCGTGGATACAATTTGCATTATGTTTACCAGTCTTTTTAATCGGAACCTGGCATTTTGGAAGAAGTGCCTGGACGTCATTGAAAGGAGGGGTACCCAATATGGATGTATTAATTTTCGTAGGTAGTACAGCGGCTTTTATTTATAGTCTGATTGGAACCTTAACCGGGCAAATGGATTATATCTTTTATGAAACGGCAGCGACGATTATTACATTAGTCCTCTTAGGGAATTATATGGAAAAGCGAGCTGTTGACCAAACTACAACAGCAATAGATGATCTTTCAAAACTACAAGTATCGAAAGCAAAACTGATTAATGCATTTGATCAGTTAATCGAAGTGAATGTAAAAGAAGTGACCGTTGGAAATATTTTGCAAATCAATGAAGGTGATAGTATTCCTTTGGATGGCGTAATTATAAAAGGTTATGCAACGATAGATGAATCGATGATCTCTGGCGAGAGTATGCCGGTAGAACGAAAAGAAGGAGAGCAAGTCATTGGCGCTACGATATTGATGAAAGGAAATATCCGGATCAAAGTTTCTGCCACAGGTTCGAAAACAGTACTTGGTAAGATGATTGAATTAGTCAAGTCAGCTCAACAGGATAAACCTTCGATCCAACGATTGGCAGATAGAATCAGTGCGATTTTTGTTCCGGTGGTGTTGACGATTTCGATTTTAACTTTTTTGATTTCCGTTTTTGGATTCAGCATTCCACATCAGGAAGCGCTGATGAATAGCATTGCTGTTTTAGTGATTAGTTGTCCATGTGCAATGGGCTTGGCAACGCCAACTGCGGTAATGGTCGGTGTTGGACGATTAGTGAAAAATGGAATTCTGGTTAAAGGTGGTCAAACTTTAGAAACGTTTGCAAAGGTTAAAAATATAGTTTTTGATAAAACAGGAACCCTAACTACTGGTGCATTTAAGATAAAAAATATTCAATATTTGCATGGTGAAGCTTCAGAAACCAATGCTATCCTTCAGATTTTAGAAAGCCATTCTTCACATCCAATAGCAAGTTCTATTTTAAAAGAATTAAATGATCAGCCAACATCAGGGAAGCCTTATTTTACAGAAATTGTAGAAGAACGAGGCTTTGGTATGAAAGCGAAGGATGCAGATGGGAATCAATATTTGCTTGGTTCTGCTAAATTGGCAAAGCCATATACAAAGAATCTTTCTCATGATGTCTACCTGATTTGTAATGATAAAATTCTGGCGACTATTGATTTGGAGGATGCTATAAAACCGGATGTTCAGAAAGCTTTGGTTGCTATAGAAAGGGAAGGGGTTCAAAATATATTGTTGAGTGGTGATCAGAAATCCAAAGTGAAAACCCTGGCAAATGATTTAGGTATCACAACATTTTATGGTGAACAACTGCCTGATCAAAAACTAGCGCATATTGCAAAGCTTTCTGCTGCTGGATTAACAGCGATGGTCGGAGATGGGATTAATGATGCACCGGCTTTAGCAAAAGCAGATATTGGAATTTCTTTAAGCGATGCTTCTTCCGCTGCTGTTCAGTCTGCTGAGATTGTTCTGTTAGATGGAAAAATCAGCCATTTACCAAAGGCACTGGCTATTAGTAAGCATACACTCCTGACAATCAAACAAAATTTATTCTGGGCTTTTGCTTATAATATCGTTGCAATTCCAATTGCGGCAATGGGTTTTTTAAACCCTATGCTTGGCGCTTTGTTTATGGCTTTTTCAGATGTGATCGTGATCGGAAACTCCATTCGCCTCAAGTATAAACGGATTGGTAAAAAGTAGGGTAGGAGATGTTTTAGCTTGTTCTACAAAAAAAGACCCAACACTATTTAAAGTATTGGGTCTTGAGAGTCAGTCTTACATTTTAATAGATAGTTTTTTAGGAGGTTATTTTTTTCGAGCACCACTCTTTTTAAGCAGTCTTTTCATTTTCATACTTTTAGCTAATTTAAATACGAGCTTGCCTTCAGCATTAATCGCATTGACATCTGCTCCTTTGTTGATCAATGTTTTAGCTAGATTAACATGCTTTTTACCTTTACCAACACAGATGTGTAATGGCGTATTTTCTTTTCCTTCTGTAGTTGGGGCATTTACATCAGCGCCTTTGTTTAATAATAAGGCAGTCATATCAACACTGCTATTTACAACAGCGGTATGCAATAGGGTATAGCCTTTTGATTCATCAACCGCACTGTTTGGATCATGCCCATTTTCTAATAAAACTCTAGCCACGCTAACATTAGTTTTGTCAACTGCTGTTCTTAGATATTTTGGTGCACTTACATCTGAACCTTCTTTTATAAAAAGAGTTAAAACAGCACCTGCATTTGAATTTACAGCTGCGTCTACACCCATGTCTGGATCAGCACCCGCTTTTAATAAAACAGCAGTCAAGTCAGCATTATTATGTGGAACAGAAGTAATTAAAAGATCAGAATCTGAACCATCAGCACCCGCCTCGATCAATGTTGTTGTAACTGCTGCGTGATTGTTTTTAACAGCTGCCATAATCCCATCCTGTGCATTTGCATTTGCATCCAATAATATTTTTGTTAAGATGTTGTTTCCTTTTCCAGCAACAGATTGAATGTATGCAGCAGATGTTCCGTCTGCACCAGCAGCTAAAAGAATTTTAGTGATTTCCACATCTTGAAGCTCAATGGCAGGATTCATTCCACCTTGAGGATCAGCTTCAGCAATGATACAAGTTTCGACTAATGCTTTGTTTTGTTTTTGAACAGCCAATGGTAAAATTGGATTGGGATCTGCACCTAGTCCTACTAATAATTTTACGGTAGAATAATTACCTGCGTTCATTGCTGGAACAGATCCTAGAGAAGGATCACCTCCACCGTTTACTAAAGATTCAACAATTTTATCTAATCCATTAATAGATGCATATTCCATTTCCATATTAGGGTCTGCTTTAAGGCTAACCAAAAGATCGACCATTTTTACATTTTTGTTTAATACAGCAGTTTTTAACCCTGTATTAGGATCTGCTTGGTAACTTTTGATAGATTCATTAGTTAGATCTTCATCTTTTTTCTTTACAGCATATTCTAATGCTTTATTGGAGTCACCACCTTCTTCCATTGCGATGTATACCATATCTGTCAAACCTTTTTGGGTCGAAACATTCATAGCATGATTTGCATCCACTCCTTTAGAAATCATCATCTGCGCTAAAGGATATTTTTTTGCAGCTATCGCTTTATCAAAAACTTGATTTGTAACAGTCGCTTTATCGCCGTGATTGCTAGTCAGGTATTTAAACATTGGGATGTTTCCTGTCTTTGCTGTTTCATTCATTGCATGACTAGCATTTCCTCCGCCATCAATTAATTTACCTAACAAATCTTTATCTTTTTTCTTTACAGCATTCGTGATAGCAGTAGTAGAAACAATGGCGTTGTTATCTAATAAAAGATCAATAGCATCATCATCCGATTTACTGATCGCAAGGTCTAATGCTGTTTTGCCTTGATTATCTTTCATATTTACATTAGCACCTTTGTCGATTAAAGCAGAAGCAATATCTGCATTTCCTTTGCTAAGTGCTTCCATCAATGGTGTTTTACCACTATTATTTTTCATGTTTAAATCAGCACCTAGGTCCATGATTTCCTCTGCATTCTCCAATTCTCCATTTTTAACTGCTTTGTGTAAAGGCGTATTTCCGCTTGCGTCTCTTTGATTGACACCTCCTCCATCACCTCCTGCTGGACTACCTGTAGCACCGAATAATTCATTCAAAGCGCCTCCTGTTGCTGCTGATCCACCAACTCGGATGAGGTTGATACTTTTTTCGCCAACGGACATTTTCATTTTATTATTAGAAACAAAGGTAAGCGTCGTAGATCCGGATTCATCTTCGTATTTGTCTGGGTAACCGGTGCTTACTTTATTTACTTCAAAAAGATCAGTACCTAATTTAATAACAAGGTCACTGTTTGCACCACCCATCAATTCGACACCAGCTGTTTTGCCTTCTACATTCCATTCTCCCCAAAGAGCTTGCGTATTTGCTCCTCCTCCGCCAAAAAGATCTTCGAGAGAAGCCTCTCCTGAATTCTTAGTTAGTTTGAATTGTTTTTGACCATTTTGGTATCGAAAAGCGAGGCTACCATTGTTTGTTTTAAAAAGCATATTACTGCCTTTTTGATAACAGCCCTGCGTTGCATTCCAGCCATATTCGCCATTTAAGTTATCATAGTTGAAGTACTCTCTGGTCTCCGGATCTGCTTCTGAGCCTTCTTCCATTTTTATAATAATAGACTTCGCGCCAGTATTGATGACAAAATTAGCCATCGTTTCACTTTGATAATTTAACTTCCAGGCTCCTGAGATATTTGGTCCACCGGTAGATGGTGTGAAATTATTTCGAACGATATTAGCTTGGGCCTTGTATCCGAAAATTTCTACTTCTGCTAACTGTAAATGAGCATCATAGTCATCAATAAAAATTCTAACGTAACGACCTTTTTTATTATCGGTCGTTTGAAAAAATGCTTCGCTTTCTGCATCCATCGGACCGTTGCCAAATTGCGTTCTTGTTGTACTGCTGCTTCTAATTGGCGATTCAGAAACCATGATATAAAAATTACTCAATCTATCTTTCCAGCCATCTGTTCGGTTGTACAATTTTATTCTTGAAATATCATAGACCGCACCGAGATCAGCTTCCCACCATGGATGATCTTTATTGCTATGAAAAACTGATTTGCCAGTGGGTAAGTTTCCATTAGTTTTTCCGTCAATAGCAAGATTAGCACCACAGGTAATGGTTCTGTATTTGGTTTCATCTTTTACGAGGCCATCACCAAGGTCATCTATAAAGGTTCCGGTGTTTGTTGCTTTTTTCTTAACGACATAGGACTCTTGGTAAGAGTAAGTCGAAGAAGCTTTAGCAGAAATGATTCGGAGTTTGTTTTGTGCCTCAACTTGTGTAGAAACACCGAAGCATAAAAAGAATATCCCTGCTAGAATTGTTGTTTTTAAAATATCGAAGGTTTTCATAAAATGGTTTTTTAAATGATTTTTTGTTTTCGAATGATACTACAAAAGTAAGTGGAAAGGTGATGTGGTAAAACCACATGTTGATGTGGCTTAGTGGTAAGTGACTGAAAATCAGTAATTTACGATAGGGTGTTTAAGTTTTGTTTAACTGATTTAAGATTTGATTAAGAGGAAATCAGCTAGTCAGGTAGTCAGGTAGATGGGGAAACAGATATTGGATGTTAACCTTGGATAGTTAGAGATACTTCAAAACCATTATTATATTGACTGGTCAAAGTGCCATTGATTCGTTTCGCTCGCATCTGCATGTTTTGTGTACCTAGTCCCGTAGTTTTGTAGTCTTTTTCTTTTAATGCACCATTATCTTTTAAAAGCATTTCAAAAGAATTCGTTTTTTGTGAAACGAAGATATTAACAAAATCTGCATTGGAGTGTTTGATAATGTTCGTAATGGCTTCTTTAAAAATGAGGTAGATATTTTGTCGTAAATCTCCAGGAAGGTTTTGAGTACCATCCAGTCCATTTTTTTTAATAGTAAACCCAATGTCTTTGGTAGAAAGCATTTCAGCTGCAAACTCATTCATTCGATCAATCAGACTATTCCAATTATCTTTTTGAGCATCCATTGCCC
>CAYXQH010000310.1:0-7253 GCA_964467425.1 uncultured Saprospiraceae bacterium | reverse complement strand
GAAAGCTAAGAATAGTTAAGGCTAACCTTTCTTAACCACTTAATTCTCTTTAATCTAAATATTACTTTTCAAAATTCAAGATCGTCTTTTCAATAATATCACAACATTCCTGAATTTGTTCTTCTGTCATTACTAAAGGTGGCGCAAATCGAATGATATTACCATGCGTTGGTTTTGCAAGCAATCCATTTTCTTTCAATGCTACACAAATATTCCAGGCTGTTTTACTCTCTTCGGTATCATTTATAACAATCGCATTCAATAATCCTTTTCCTCTGACTAAGTTGACCAGGTCTGATTTATCCACCAATTCCTGCATTCTAGCTCTAAATACCTTACCTAGTTTTTCAGCATTCTCTGCTAGGTTTTCATCCTTCACCACTTCAAGGGCTGCCATAGCAACGGCACAGGCTAATGGATTTCCTCCAAATGTAGAACCATGCTCACCTGGTTTAATCGATAACATAATTTCATCATCCGCTAACACGGCAGAGACTGGAAATACACCGCCAGATAAAGCTTTTCCTAGGATAAGAATATCTGCTTTAACCTCTGGCTTATTTTCGCAACCACTCTCACAAGAACAATTCCCACAAGTTGCTAAAAGTTTTCCGGTTCTTGCAATTCCCGTTTGAACTTCGTCTGCGATAAATAAAACATTATGTGCTTTACAAAGATGATATGCATCTGGTAGGTAATTCGCATCTGGTACAACAACCCCAGCTTCCCCTTGAATAGGTTCAACTATAAAACCAGCAACATTTGGATCTTCCAATTCCTTTTTCAATGCATCTAAATCATTGTAAGGTATGATGACAAAGCCTGGCATATAAGGACCAAAACCTTTCGTACTGGAAGGATCAACAGAAGCAGAAATAACACCCATCGTTCGACCATGGAAATTTCCAGAAGCAAAGATTATTTTTGCCTGATTGCTTGGTGTTCCTTTTACTTCATAAGCCCATTTTCTACAAAGTTTTAAACCTGTTTCAACAGCTTCTACTCCCGTATTCATTGGCAAGACCTTATCATAGCCGAAATATTCTGTTAAGTATTTTTCGTAAGGACCAAGCATGTCATTATAAAATGCACGACTGGTCAAGGTAAGTGTATCCGCCTGACTTTTCAATGCATCAATGATCTTTGGATGGCAATGACCTTGGTTTACAGCAGAATAGGCAGAAAGGAAGTCAAAGTATTTTTTACCTTCGGCATCCCAAACATAAACGCCTTCACCGCGTGCAATAACAACAGGGAGCGGATGATAATTATGAGCACCATAACGGTCCTCCATTTGCATTAACTCCTTTGAGGATAAAGTACTTTGATCTATCATCGTATTGGTATTTTATTTGGTTTACGAAAATATAAATAAAAGGTTAAGGGAAAACTATAAAATACTTAAAGAGAGTTAAGGCAATTAAGTAGGGCTAAGTTTCAAGACTTTAAACCCTCTTAAAGCGTCCTTGACTCTCTTTAATTTTTGGCAATTAATCTAAAACACTATCTACATCATGTAGCTTCATTTTAAAAGCATCAGCTACTCCTTTATATACTACTTTTCCGTCTACTACATTCAATCCAAGTTTTAAAGGATTGTTTTCTTTACATGCTTTTTTCCAACCCTTATCTGCTAATTGAATAGCATAAGGTAGGGTAGCATTTGTCAAGGCAATCGTTGAAGTATAAGGTACTGCACCTGGCATATTAGCTACACAATAATGAACGATTCCATCAACAATATAGGTTGGCTTCGCATGTGTGGTAGGCTTACAGGTTTCAATACATCCACCTTGATCAACAGCAACATCAACAAGGACTGTCCCTGGACGCATGGTTTTGAGCATATCTCGAGTGATCAAGTTTGGAGCTTTCGCACCAGGAATCAATACTGCACCGATAATTAAATCAGAACGTGTTACTAATTTTCGAATCATTAATTCATTGGAGTGAATTGTTTCGACATTTGGAGGCATGGTGTCAGCCAGGTATCGAAGTCTGTTAAGATTGATATCCAGAATTTTTACACTTGCACCTAAGCCAGCTGCCATCTTTGCCGCTTGTGTTCCGACAATTCCACCGCCGATTACCATTACCTTAGCTGGTTGTACACCTGGAACACCACCTAAAAGAATTCCTAATCCACCCATAGGTTTTTCCAAATATTTAGCACCTTCCTGAGTAGCCATTCGTCCAGCGATTTCAGACATTGGAACCAAAAGAGGAAGACTTCTGTCTGGCAATTCTACTGTTTCATAAGCTAAACAAACTGCTTTGCTTTTTAGCATAGCCTGCGTTAATGGTTTGTAAGATGCAAAGTGAAAGTAGGTGAATAGTAATTGGTCTTTTCGAATAAGCTTATATTCTTTTCTAATCGGCTCTTTGACCTTGATGATCATTTCCGCTTTTTTATATACTTGCTCAATCGTTTTTAGAATTTTTGCTCCGGCTTCTTTGTATTCTTTATCAGAAAATCCACTTCCTATTCCTGCTGTAGATTGAATAAAGACTTTATGTCCTCTTTTCGTCAATTCTAGTGCACCAGCTGGTGTAAGCGCAACACGATTTTCATTGTTTTTTATTTCTTTAGGAACGCCAATAATCATTGTTAAATGAGTTTTAAATGGTTTGGTATAATTTGTTTTCTCTAGATTGATTCATGCTTGAACAAATCGAGTGCAAATATAGGGAATATAAACCGAAAGAATCCTAATGGAAATCAATGAAAAAAGACCAAAAAAACAGAATTTATTGATCTTGGATGAAATACGACAAAAGTCTTCTAAGAATTTTAAATAAGAGGAGTGTTTAAACAAATATTTCTTTATTAATAGGCTTTAAAACGCCTTTTTGGACACCTGTTTCTATTAAATGGCGGATAGCAGCTTTTCCTTTATTTCCTAAATCTTCAGTGAATTCATTGACATAGAGGTTGATATGAGCCCGCATGACCTTTGGATCCATTTCCTGTGCATATTGAGCAACATAATCCATGGTTTGAGCAGGATTTTGCCGGGCAAATTCCACACTTCTTTTTAAAACTCGATCTACCTTCTCCTGAATACTTTTTTCCAGACTTCGTTTTATAACAATGCCTCCGAGTGGAATCGGTAATTGAAAGGTATTTTCCCAGTATTCTCCAAGGTCAATGATTTTAACCAGCCCTTTATCGGCATAAGTAAATCGGTTTTCATGGATAATCAGTCCTGCATCGACCTTTTTATCTAAAACGGCTTGTTCAATGTCTGAAAAAAGAAATTCTGTTTTATGGGCTGCTTTAGGGTAGGCAATGCTTAAAAGAAAATTGGCCGTCGTATATTTTCCTGGAATAGCAATTTTTCCCTGGATAATCTCTTCATCAGAAAGTGGTTGCTTAGCAATTAAAAGTGGTCCACAGTTATTCCCCAAAGCACTGCCGCTATTGAGTAAAACATAATCTTCCATAACAAAAGCGAAAGCATGATAACTGAGCTTCGTTATATCCAATTCATGTTTGAAAGCACCCTGGTTTAATTCTTCCACATCACCCAGTTTAACATCAAATTCCAGCCCTTCAGTATCTATCTTTCCATGGATCATTCCATCAAAAATAAACGTATCATTGGGGCAAGGTGAAAAACCAAGAGATAATTTCATTATTTTGCAGCTATTTATAAAAATAAACAAGTTGAACGCATGCTTGTTCAATTTGAAAATAAGATCAAAGTTAAAAATAAAAACATGCTGGATATAAGAGGACTACAGATTATTCATGAAGACAATCATTTGATTGCAGTCAATAAACCTGCTAGGGTTTTGGTACAAGGTGATGAAACAGGAGATACGCCATTATCAGAATATGTGAAACAGTATATCAAAATTCGATATAAAAAACCAGGCGATGTATTTTTAGGTACTATCCATCGACTGGATCGTCCGGTAAGCGGAGTAGTGGTTTTTGCCCGAACATCGAAAGCTTTGACTAGAATGAATAAATTATTTCAGGAACGTAAAGTCGAAAAAACCTATTGGGCAGTCGTTGCAGAACGACCTTCTCCGATCAGCGGGACATTAGTAGACTATATTTTAAAGGATACTGAAAAAAACAAAGCGAAAGCTTACGATAAAATTGGAAACAGAACCAAGAAGGCAAAGAAAAGTGAATTGAGCTATGAGTTGATAAAAGAGATCGGAAATTTACATTTAGTACAAATAGATCCTAAAACAGGAAGGCCGCATCAGATTCGAGTGCAGTTATCAAAAATCGGATGTCCGATTTGGGGCGATGTTAAGTATGGCTTCAAAAAAGCAAGTCAGGATGGATCGATTCATTTACATTGTAGAAAACTATCTTTTGTACATCCAGTAAAAAAAGAATTATTAGAAATAGAAGCGGATCCACCAGCAACACAGCTTTGGAATGAGCTAGAAGTCGAAGATTTATAAAACAACGATTGGTTATCTCTGAGAAACTCCGTGCGTACTCCGTGTCAAAAAAAAATACTATCAAAAAATGAAAATTATTACCCTACTATTCGTATTCCTTTTTAGTTTCAATGTAACCATGCTGAACAGCCAGGTGACTGCGTCAGAACTTTTAGATAAAAGTATTCAATATCATGACCCTGCTAATCAATGGAATACTCAATCCATAATAATGAATCTCCAGGGATCCCGACCAGACGGTTCATTAGATACTTCAGCAGTTTATATTAATATTTTGGAAAGTGATTTTAAATTAGAAGAGGAGCGAAAAGGTAAAAAGAAGTTTTATCAGGTTAAAAATGATCAGTGTTTTTTAAAGCTTAATGATTCAGAAGAAATTTCAGAAGCAGATGCCAAAGAACACCGAATGACCTGTGAAATGGCGAAGCGTATCCGAAATTATTATACTTATCTATGGGGAATGCCTATGAAGCTAAAAGATCCTGGAACCATCATTGATCCGAAAGTAGAGGAAGAGATTTTCGAAGGTATTTCTTGTTATAAAATGAAAGTGAGCTATGAGGAAGGTGTTGGGAAAGATATCTGGTACTTTTATTTCAAAATGGATGATTTTTCTTTGCATGGCTACAAATTTTATCATGAAGAAAGCAAAAATGATGGTGAGTATATCACACTGGAAGGAGAGGAGGATGTTTTAAAAATGAAAATTCCAAAGATCAGAAAATGGTATTATAACAAGGATGATAAATATTTAGGGACAGATACTTTATTAAAATAGTATTTATTTTTCAAAAAATGGATAGTCGACTGCCGACAAGTAAAGCCCTTGTGGATAAGCCTGTTTCATGAATTTATTGGGCTGCTCAACCATCAAACTTTTTTTAAGATCATCCAGGCTTACTTTTTGTTGCCCAACATCCAGGAGTCGTCCAACAATAATACGAATCATACCTCTTAAGAAACGATTGGAAGAAAAAATGAAATGAATCTGATCTTGCGATTCATTAAGTTCCATTTTGGCTTCTGTTAAATCGCATAGATTATGTGGATTCAATTCAGGCTGCAAACAGAAATAGGTAAAGTCTTTATGTTGCGTTAAAAGTTGACAAGCTTTTTTCATTAGATCAAAATCTAAATTCAGCATGTCATAGCAAGCACTTTTATCAAACAAGAAAGGATCTTTTTGTAAATGGATATGATACTCATAGGTTCGACGAGTTGCATCACGTTGAGCATTCGCTTTTTCGTCCACTGGAATCACTTCAAAGATGGAAATATCATTTGGAAGCATTCGGTTTAATTTATATACCAGATCAAAATCGATTTCCTTCTCGACTATAAAATGCGCAAAATACTGCTTTGCATTTACGCCCGTATCAGTTCGCCCACAACCATGAATCGTTATAGTAGGATGGAAAATTTTTCGAAGATTATCTTCTATCGTCGCCTGAATAGTTACTACTTTTTCCTGTCGCTGCCAACCATGATATTTTCCGCCATTATAAGCCAGCCGAAGAAAGTATTTCATAAATAAGACATTCTGAATTTTGGATACATTTAATTTGACCCCAATTATCTTATACTACCCATATTAAATGAAAATCGGTATTCGGGTTTAGTACTTCGGCAATTCACCGAAGACCTAAAGCCGAACACCGAACGACGCTTCTATGTTAAGTAAATACCAATTTTTTCAAATAAGCAGCACCCGCTTCCGCACTTTTAATTGGGGTAGAATTATCATATCGCTCTTGTTCAACGATATAATGCTTCATGCCAGTTTCAGAAGCTACTTTTAGAATTTTTGGATAGTCTATCATTCCTGTTCCAAGATCGCAAGAAGCGCTATGTTCTTTCGCATCAACATTTTTCATTCGATCTTTTACATGACAAAGACGGAAACGATTCGGATACTTTTTCAAATATTCAATTGGGTCCGCACCTCCAGTCACTACCCAATAAATATCCATTTCATGATCGACTGTGTCTGGATCTGTGTTTTCCATTACGTAGTCATGAGGAATCATACCGGAGAAAGGAACAAAAGTGTATGCATGATTATGATAAGCAAATTTGATCCCGTTCTTTTTACAAATTGCTCCACATTCATTGAAACGATCCGTGATTTTTTTCCAGGCATCCATACTCGTTTGTGCACCTACATAAGGGCACACTAAATATTCCATTCCAATCTCAGCTGCCTCAGCCGCTTTCTTTTCGAAATCTTTTTTGATATCACAATGACTAGAAACCATATTTAAACCAATATCATCTAAATACTTTTTAAAATCGGTATTTTTCATATCCCAAAACATTCCCTGAGCACCTTCATAACCTTCAATTTGTTTATAACCAAAAGAAGCCAATTGTTTTAATACTCCCTTTGGATCCTTAGGGACATCGTCTCTTAAGGTATAAAGCTGAATGCCAAATTTATCGAGACTAGGCTCAGGAGCTGACACCGTAACAGGCGCTTCAGTATTGCTTGTTGTTGTACTAGGTGTTTTTGCCTCACCACCACAAGCGAATTGAGGGAAAATAAATGCTCCAGCAGATAAGGTGCCGGCAACTTGTAAAAATTTTCTGCGATCGTTTTTCATTTTAATAAAAATTTAAAGTTTATTGTCGAGTGATATTTTTAATTTTGAGCCTGTGGGAATGATGAACCTTTCTTATATATTGGTAGAGGGGTTTTTAAATGGTCAGGTAAATGTATTCAAACCAAACAACAATTCAAAAAATATTATTCGAATCATTCTTTATATTCAAATATCTTAACTAACATAACCACATAACCACATAACCACATAACCACATAACCACATAAC
>CAYXQH010000309.1:0-7260 GCA_964467425.1 uncultured Saprospiraceae bacterium | reverse complement strand
AACCTGTTAAGCCATCTTGATAACTTAAGTGCCAGATAACACAGGTTCCTGGTCCTGCATTTTCAAAGTTAAAAGAAGGTCCACTAGAAAGACCAAGGATATCTCCATTTGTATTGGTTACTAACCACTGAGAATTATCTCCAAAGTTTCCGCTAAGAGTTAAGTCAACAATATCATCGTTGCCATCACCAGAGCATATTTCTAAATTATCAGTTGTCGAAATCATTCCACCATTTACATCTTCCCCTTCCACTAGAACAGTTTCGGCATCTGTACAGCCATTAGCATCTGTAGCTGTCACTGTATAAATTCCCGGAGCAAGACCAGTGATAGTTGCTGAGGTACTTCCTGTTGTCCATATATAAGTATATGGAGGTGTTCCGCCATTTACGAAAGCAGTAATGGAACCATTATTCATGTTACAGCTCGCATCTGTGTGGTTTGTATCGGTATCTATTTCTGTTTCTTGTTCAATAGTTATACTTTCTACATCAGAACAGCCAGAAGCATCTGTCACCGTAACGGTATAGACTCCACCTGCTAATCCATCGATTGTTGCTGTAGACCCGCCATTGCTCCAGTCATAACTAAAAGGCGCAGTACCACCACTTACCGTTGCAGTTGCTGAGCCAGTTGCTTGTCCACAATTTGCATCTTCACCTGAAAGATCAACATCTATATCTGTTCCTGATCCGATAAAAATAATTTCTGAATCATTACAACCGTTTGCGTCAGTGACTGTAACGGAGTAGGAGCCTGAAGCTAATCCACTTATAGATGAAGTATTTGCTCCGTTGCTCCAATCATAGCTAAAAGGTGCAGTTCCACCATTTACATTTGCTGTAGCAGAACCATTGTTTTCACCACAGGTGGCATCATTATGATCAACATCTACATCAAGTCCACCAGTCTGACCAATTGAAACCGTTTTTACGTTTGAGCAACCCGCTCCATCGGAAACAGTTACACTATAAGTTCCTGCACTAAGGCCATCAATTGAAGAAGAAGTGGCGCCCGTACTCCATAGATACATAATTGGAGCAGTTCCACCATTTACAGATACAGAAGCAGAACCATTTGATAGGCCACAATCTGCATCAGTACCAGAAATATTAATATTTAAATCAGAGTCAGAATCTATTTCAATATCTTCTGAATTAGTACAGCCGTTTGCATCCGTAACTGTAACAGAATAAGTGCCAGGAGCTAGTCCGGTGACATCTTCTCCCATTTGGCCATCACTCCAAACAATAATAAAAGGAGCTTCGCCAGTCATTACACTGACATGAGCTGTACCATTGTCTAGTCCACACTCTGCATCAGTACCAGAAACCATAATCCATACTCCCTCAGGAGAAAGCTCTACTTCTACTGAACCAACAGCAGTGCAGCCGTCATCGTCAGTGACTGTGACGGTATAGGTTCCAGCAGATAAATCATAGGCAACTACAAAAGTTTCTCCGGTACTCCAAAGGTAAGAATAAGGAGAATTGCCTCCAGAAGCATTTACAGAAGCGTTTGCATCGGCGGAGCCGGCACAAGTTTCATAAGATGCACTCATATTAAGATTGATGCCGCCACTTTGTCCGACATAGGTTTCGCCAGTTCTAATTGCACCATCAGCATCAACCACTGTGACTTCATAAAGACCTGGAGAAAGATTTGATATTGTTGGAGTGTTACCTCCGTTGCTCCACTGATAAGTAAAAGGTGCCCAGCCGTCAATAGTGACTACTGAGGCAGTTCCGTCGTTTGCTCCAGAGCAAGAGGCGTCGGTTGAAGAGACTACAATTTCAAAGTCAGTAGCAAATGAGATTGTAGAAATCATTAGAAACAGAGATGTTAAAGTGAACAGTTTTTGGATAGAAGTTCTAAATGTTCCTTTGCGTTCAACTGTTTTGATTGTAAAGTTCCTTTCCATAATGGAATTACAATTTTTAAGATGAAAAAATGTTTGTAAATAGCATAAGTCCTTTAAACTCTTTCCTATGTTTTAAACATAGAAAAAGCTTATAAAGAAACTTAATTCGACTGTTATATATTTGCTTTGCTTCGTGGAATACCAAGGGGCTATTGAAAGATGTAAAATAGATTTACAATTCCACGTTTAGACTGTTAATGTCAAATGTACAAAAAAAAGATACCAGTATAAAATATGGTATAGATTAAAATTAATTAAACGTAAAACGTCTAGTCGGTTTGAGATAGTTGGAAAAGTGGGGTAAAAATAAAAAAGAATGTAAGCCAAAGTTACGATAATACAGTCGTAATATCAATAGCAAATGGGTTTCATGATGTTTTAATGGTGAAAATCATTGAATTTGTTGGATAAATTAACGAAAAAAAATACTATAAATCATCACAAGTTACTGATAAATATGGATTTATAAGTTAATTAAAATAATAATGCATTGTGACATGAAAAAAAATCAAAATTATGTTAAAAGAAGGTGTAGTGGGGCTATCCTTAGTTGATTTTTTGTAGATTTTTTGTTTGTTGAGCGTATTTTGAAGCAATGCGATAGTGATAATTACCAGAAGGGAATTGACTCATATCAATTTTAATGCGATGTTCTCCTGCGGTAAATTTTTGGTCAGTAACGACCATTAGCTCATGTCCGAGCGTATCGAAAATACTAATTCGTATTTGCTCTCCTTTTGTTTTAAAATATATAGTCGTCCAGTCTTGGAATGGATTAGGGAAATTATAACTTTCAATAGATGATTCAAATATATTATCATCAGTGCTGACTGCACAATTTTGAATAATTGGTATATGTTGAAAATCTTCAAACAGTAAATCTTTTACTTGATTTTCTTCTACATCAAACCAATCCATTAAAATAGAGCCATATACAGAACGGAAATCATATTGCATAGGAACTCCTGCTTGATTAGGGACCTCCTCTGGAATTTCATAATTATCTCCTATAATTGCACCATTGATGCAAGTGCCAAAAACAAATAAGGGCGCAGCAGTTCCATGGTCGGTTCCAAAGCTATTATTTGATTTTATTTGTCGACCAAATTCAGAATAAGTCATTCCGACCACCCTGTTATCAAGACCTAATAATTCGAGATCGTTTTGGAAGGCAGAAACTGCATCTGAAAGTGTTTGAAGAAGTTGAGCGTGTAAACCTGAGGTTGGATTTCCATCAACTACCTGATTAGCATGTGTATCAAAAAGCCCCAAGCTTACTGTATAAATAGAGGTCTGTAATCCTCCTGAGATTAATTTTGCGACAGTCTTCAATTGTTGAGCTAAAGTTTCCTGAGGGTATGTAGCCAAATTGTTACCCATATCTGCGGCATTAGCAATGGAATCGGAATAAGCATTGGTTTGTTGTATAGATCGTCTAACAAACTGGAGCTCTGATCCATAGCAAGAATTTAGATCGAGTTCGCTTTCAGCAGATTCAATAATTGTAGAAAGATCATCTGTATTAGATACGGGTGTACTGTAACTGGCGTTGACTCCCTGACAGGTAGCATGAACCAAATTACCAATACGTAATGCTAAAGGGTCAGGGCATTCACTATTAGGATAACCTTCAGGGTATTCAGCATGTTGGCTATCTAAATATCTTCCAATCCATCCGGTTGTTAATAATTCGTCAGAAGCTGATCCGGTGTTCCATATGTCCAGCGATCTAAAGTGCGAACGATTTTGATTAGGATATCCTACGGATTGGATGATATTCATTTTACCATTTGAATATAAGTTTTGCATTCCTGAAAAAGCAGGATGAAATCCATTATTGTTTTCTATTTCAAGAATTGAGCTTTCCGGAATAATTAAATTAGGTCTTGCATTAGCTAATTTGTCATATTGATCTAGCGGTATTAAGGTGTTCAAACCATCATTGCCACCATTGAGTTCGATAATAACAAGAACTTTATCTGACCCATTTAAAGCGTTGAAAAAACCTGGTTTGGGCATAGCAGCAAGCTGTATTCCATTCACCATTACAGGTAGACCAATTGCGGAAGATTTTAAAAATGCTCTTCTTTTCATTTTAAAAAATTAATGGGTATCTAAACTTTACATCAATTGATATTCAGGCATATTAATAATAGTCCCAACTAAAATATTAACTCGATTTTTTATAGAAGCTGCCAAAGCTGTATTCGTAGGATCACTTGCGTATTCTGCATATTCGACATTCCATTCTTCATCTGGTAATCCAGGAATTAAAACTTCTTTTAAAATAGCTTTTTGATTATCCGCAAGGTCTTTCGGAAGCAAAAGTCGGATAAAGTCATCAATTACAATATTGACATCAAAGGGGTCTGTTAAATTATCTAAATGCCACAAATAGTCGATTGTAGCCAGACCAATTGGTGTGCTTGGATTTTCGAATAATGGCACTCCTAATGAAGAAAAAGTAGAAGTAGCCGTATTTCTCAATCGAAGTGTGACTGCATTCAACCAAAGTCTATAATAGGAGGGAGCTTGATAATATGGCGTCCATCCTGCAACATTAGGAGGGAGATAATATTCCATTTGAAGACCAAGAGTTCCCTGAAAAATTACTCTAAAGGTTTCATAATAAATCGCAGGATCATTTGGGAATGGAACGTTTAATTGTTTTACCAAACTAATAGCAAAGTCCCATGGATTTTTAATCATACACCCAATAAAATCCTCTGAATAAAAATGCTCACTAGTAAATAAAGTTCGTAGAACTTCTGAAACCTCATAATCATTATCAATCAAAATCTGAGCTAATGGTTGAATGATATTCGATTCAATTTCTTCATCAATAGTATAATGAACGAACCAACGATAAATTTTTCTACAAATAAACCGTGCAACTTCATCCTTCTCAAAAATTATATTTATCAGGTTTAAATATTCGTTCTCACCAGCATTTGAAATAGTCTGATTATCAAAATGAGAAGAAAGCTGTTTTTCTCCGTCATCATGTCTGTTTTCTACGAACTTCACATGGATATAAGGTTCAGCTGGAAATGCAGGATTATTATCAAGTACGGTCCATCCGGTTAAGACTCTAGCAATTTCTGCTATATCACTTTCTTTATAATTTGTATAATCTCCTGGTGCAATTAAAGGGCCTTTTCCAATTGTAAATAATTCTAATAGTTCTCTTGCATAATTTTCATTAGGTGCTACATTAGTGCTTGTTGCTCCATTTAAATAAAATAACATTAATGGATCAACGGTCATTTTTTTTGTTAATTCACGAAAATTGCCCAAACTGTTTTCTCTGATAGTAGTAATATACTTATGCTTGAGTCGTACACTCTGTGCAAAACCTGAAGTAACAAAATGATTATGCCAGAACAAAGTCATCTTCTCCCGAAGAGATATACCTTCATCAAGAACCTGTTTTACTGTCCATCCTTCTAAGGATTTTTTTCTATGTACACGATGGTCAAATGAAGCTGGAACGTTTAGCCAGGTTTCTCCAAGAGGGACATCAGGATCGTCTGTTGAAAAATAATTTATAGGTGGAGATGGAAGTGGGAGTGGGGCTAGTAATTGATTAATTGTAGATTCAAGACCGTCATCAACCACAGCAAGAATTTGATGAAAGTTTGGACCGAACGTTGATCTTCGTAACAAATGCGCAGCTTTCTCAAAGTTCCATGGCCCTGTATAGGTATCTAAACCAGAGACACCGACTTTAGCGGCGGTCTTAGTCTTAGACTTTACTTTGCTTGTTTTTCCTACAAGCGTGCTGAGGGATGTTCTTCTGTTCATTACTAATAATTTGCTATAATTCAATGATTAGAAATTGTATAAACTACAATAGAATAGAATTATGTAGAATATAACCGTTTATAATCAAATGAGAGAGGAAGGCAATTGTGTTAAACTAAATGATGTTGACTAATATAAGAAGAGTAATAATAAAAATATTATTTAACAAAATCAAAAAGTATTCCACAGGTAGGATTAATATCTCAAAAAGATACAGTAAACTGTAATTCAGTTATCAAAAATTGAATCACGATTTACTGCATCTTCTGAAAATAAGCCATTAATCTATTTTTATCATTGGCATAGATGTTCTGTATTCTCGGGCTTTTACTTTTACAACGTAAATGCCAGGCGCTAGGCGGTTTACAGGAACTACCATTTTAATATTATTTGCTGGAATTTCAGTTTCAAGAACTAATTTATGGTTCTGATCAAATATGCTAATTTGAATATCCGAATCCGAAGATTCTTTTAATTTCAATGTAAGATCACTGCTAACCGGATTAGGGTAAATACTTATAGCGCTAAGATCTTCTTTGTCTAAACTAATAGACATAACACTGGAAAAAGTTGAATGCCCATCTGTATCAACCTGGTTTAATCGGTAATAATTTTCTCCGACTAAAGGGCTGTCGTGGGTCAATGTATATTTCTTTTCTTCGTTAGTTGTTCCTGCTCCGTCAACAATTCCAATTGTTTGGAATCGATCTCCATCTGCTGAATACTGAACTTCAAAATGTGAATTGTTAAACTCGCTAATCGTAGTCCAATTTAATCGAACCTGATCATTGTTTACTATTTCTAAATCGAATGCACTTAGCTCAACAGGTAAAGCGGAATTAAGTACTGTAATATCTTTTGAGATTGTATTAGAACAGCCAGTCATGTTATCCGTTGCTGTTACTGTAAGGGTATAAGCTCCTTCACTGTAATTATGAGTTACAGAATTGGTGTTACTAGCAGTGCTACCATCTCCAAAATTCCAAAAGAAAGTATATGTAGGATTACTAGGAACAGAATACGTTCCTGTCTCAAATTCGAATAATAAACAATCAGCAGCTGTGAAAAAGATGCTAGGTGCAGGATTTACGGTGATTAGAACCACATTTGATTCACAAGTATAATTTGTGTAACCTGTTCTTCTTGCACATCTCATGAATGCTGTAGTTTGGCTAAGTGGACCTGGATCATAAGATTCAGAAGTAGCTGTAGTAATCAGATTCCAGCCTGAAACACCAGGAACTGATTGCATCCACATATATTCTATGTCTGCAGCACCACCATCAGCACTATTTATATTTAAAATTTCTGCTGGATCTTCTCCAAAACAGATCGTTTGATTTGAACCGATAGTTCCACCATTATTACAATTTGCAAAATCGAAAGTTGGAAGATTAAAGTTGGTTGAATTGTTAGCGAAAGAAACGGTTCCTAAGAAAGAAAAAATAAAAGTCAATAGAAGTAATTGGCTTATTTTGTTAAAAAACATGGGAGATTGATTTTAAAAAAGATTTAATAATTAATAGCTTTTAATA
>CAYXQH010000308.1:0-7264 GCA_964467425.1 uncultured Saprospiraceae bacterium | reverse complement strand
ATATTTAGGTAGTACTTTAGATTAGGCAAACTTATTGCTATTTAAAGCATGATTAAAATAATGAATATGATCACCCGTAAGCTATTTGTTCTATTGATAGGTTTATGCATTGTTTCTGCAGTTTATAGTCAGAATACTCCTTGTGGCTACGATCAGGTGCAGCAACAATTAATGGATCAAAACCCTGACTATCGCGCTGAAGTCCAACACTATGTTTCAGAGGTCTTACCTAGATTACAATCAGAGGCTTCTACCCGTATGCCCGATTTGGTAACTATCCCTGTCGTTGTTCATGTAATTCATACTGGTCAAAATGTTGGAAATGGAGCAAATCTTTCTGTTCAACGAATAACATCGCAGATTGATATTCTTAATCAGGATTATAGACGTATGAATGAAGACGCTGATGAAACGCCGACAGAATATGTAGGTATTGCTGCTGATCCGGAAGTTCAATTTTGTCTTGCTTCCAAAAATCCGGATGGTGATATATCTTCCGGCATCACTCGCCATGTATATAGCAATGTTCCTGATATCGATTATATTGAAAACACGATTAAACCTGCTACTTCCTGGGATCCGGATAAGTATCTAAATATTTGGACGATCGATATGCCAAATAATTCGGTTATAGGATATTCTTATTTACCTACACCTACTATTGTTGGTTATCCTAAAGATGGAGTGGTGATTGACTATCCTAATTTTGGGTATGTTGATGCAGGAAACCGTGGAAGAACTTGCATTCATGAAGTTGGTCATTATTTAGGACTTCAACATACCTGGGGTGCATCAGATGCAAACGGCGATCCAATCGGTTGCTCGAGTGATGATGGATTGACAGATACACCGAGCTGTAGCGGCCCACATTATGGTTGTCCAGATTTTGGAGTCACCTCCTGCGGAACGGTGGATATGATCAGTAATTATATGGAATATGTGAACGATGATTGTATGAATCTATTTACACAACAACAAAAAGATGTCATGCAAGCTAATTTGAATGGGATTCGTTCTGATTTAACCAATAGTGCTCTTACTGCCTGTGAAGAGATTGATCTGGATTGTGGAGATCTTACAACGGCATCTTTTGAAATGGGCTTTGAATCAAATGAATCTGCTAATGGTTGGGTTGTTGAAAACACAAATGGTGATGCACGAACCTGGACGATCAGTCAAAACCCTAGCAATGATTGGGGGCCAAACAATGGTCAAGGCCTTGCTGTATACCTCTGGAATTCTTCGCAAAATGCAGATGACTATTTATTTACACCTTGTTTTGAGATGAAAGCAGATCATACGTACAAAATTAGTTTTTCATCTGCCTGCGCTGCAAGTAATGGTACTATATATAATGAAGACTTTGAGCTTGGGTTCTCCCCGCTACAAAGTTCAAGCGATTTTGATGTCCCTAATGACGATTGGGTCTTTGAGAATATAGCGAATGCTTATCCTAACTATAATGATCACACGCTTTTCTATGAAGCTAATTCTGATATTTTTACAAGTTTGGGATTTCATGTGTATAGTCCTGCCAATCAATATGCTTTGCAAATTGATGATCTTTCCATTGAAGATTTAGGGCAAAGCAGTCCGGTTTTTGACCTAAAAGAGGAAACGACTATCTCCATTTCCCCTAATCCGGGTAATGGCATTTTCAACTTGAATTTGGACTTCGAAACGGTTCAAAAATCTGTTTCTATCCGTATTTATGATATTGCAGGTAAAGTAATCCTTGAAAATCAGCTCCAAAATGTAAGTACGCATCAGTCCCAATTTGATTTATCTACCTTAAATGAAGGCATGTATTTTGTAAGAATAGGGTCGGATAGGTCCCAACTAAGCAGAAAAGTTGTGCTAGTTAAATAGGGATTTAACGAAATGTTAAAAAAATAGAAGGTTCCTGGCTAAAATTGCCAAAACCGATGGTTTTACGTATATTTATACGGAAATATAAAATTGTAATCACTAAAATAAAAATATCAATAATGAAGAAATTATTTATGCTTGTTGCTTTTATGGGCTTAGTAGGAGTTGCTTCTGTAAGTGCTCAGTGTTCAAAATCAAAAACTGCTTGTACTAAATCTAAAGCTGCTTGTGCTACTACTGTTGCAAAAGCTGCATCTATGGATGCTAATATTGAAAAGAGAATTTGCGAAAAATCTGGCGATGTATCATTCGTTCGTAAAAGTACATGTTCTGTTTCTGGTGAAACAAAATATACTAACGTACAATATGATTCTGATTCTAAGAAATTTGTAAATGTTTCTCCAACACATACTTCTGGAAAAGCTGCTAAAAAAGCTTGTGCTCCAGGTGACAAAAAAGGATCCTGTACAGGAAAAGCTAAAGCAACGAAGACATCTGCTTCTGCTTCAACAAAGAAGGCATGTTGTTCAAAAGAGGCGCAAGCTGCTTGTTCTAAGAAAAGCGCATCTGCTTCTGCTGTAAAAAAGACGACGACTGCTACAGCTATAAAAGTTAGCAATAAGTAATCGTTAATCGATATACTACTAAAAAAAGCTTTCTGGGCATTGCCTGGAAAGCTTTTTTATTTATATCATGTTATCTCTTTAAAACTGTTCGCTGAATCTTTCTTTACTTTTCATTCCTCATTCTTAATTCCACATTTCAACTTTACACCATCATTTCAGAATACCGGCTTCCTCGGCGATAATGTTTTAAAACGTGTCTTACGGTCGCAGACATCCCTTTCGGGAGTTCATCTACAGAATACCAATCCACTTTTTTAAACTTATTCGGTTCGCCCAGTTTGAGCTTACCTGTCCATTTATTCGCTTTAAAGTATAAAACGATTCTGGTGGCCTCATTTTTCTTTTTATGAAGGGTATGCACCAAATGTAAATCTTGTTTTTCAATAAGAATCCCCGATTCTTCTTTGGTCTCTCTAATGAGCGCTTTTTTAGCAAATTCATAGTCTTCTACCGTTCCTCCCACCAGAGTGAACTTTCCCCCTTTTACTTTCGTTTGTTTTAAAAGCAATATTTTACCTTGATCTTCAACGATTAAACGGGCCTTTAGTAAAATTTTTGTTCTCGCCATTTAAAATAATAAATAATGGTTTTGTTGTGTTATACAGATCGACTTGGATAATTTATTACGGTAAAAAATCCATTTTGATGGACAATTTAGGATTTTTTTCTAATTTAAATTAACACTTATTTTTTAATATTAAGCGCTCTTTGGTTTAAATTTGCACCAAGACTAGACCAAATTAGCCAAAAACAGGAAGGTAAAGAGAAAAATACCTTACGTTCACTTGCAAAATTCAATCTTGTTTTCTTAACTTAATCCTTATCTTTCGAGATGTAGACTAAATTGAGAATTCTCTACTAAAAAACAAACAAACCTAGTCTATGAGATATAATAACATCCTAGAAGCTATTGGTAATACACCTTTGATTAGGTTAAATAAAATCACCCAAGGTATTCGCGGAACTGCCTACGCCAAAATGGAAGCTATGAATCCGGGTCTTTCTGCCAAAGATCGGATAGCTATTCACATGATCGATAAGGCCGAAAAAGAAGGCCGACTCAAACCTGGAGGTACAATAATCGAAGCGACTTCAGGGAACACTGGATTTAGTATAGCTATGATTAGCGCTATTCGAGGCTATCGTTGTATACTTACGGTAACAAGCAAAATTTCACCAGAAAAAGTAAACTTGCTTAAAGCAATGGGAGCAAGAGTTATCTTGTGCCCTAAAAGTGTAAAACCCGACGATCCTAGATCTTATTATCAGCGAGCAATCCAGTTTTCGAAAGATATTCCTAATTCTATATACCTAAATCAGAATTTCAACGGCGATAATGTCGAAGCACATTATATGTCTACTGGTCCTGAAATATGGAAGCAAACAGAAGGAAAAATAACCCACCTTTTATGTAGCACAGGAACAGGAGGAACGATGAGTGGAACAGCCAAATATTTAAAAGAGCAAAATCCAGATATACAGGTAATTGCAATCGATGCTTATGGATCTGTATTGAAAAAATATTTTGATACTGGCGTCTATGACCTGAACGAAGTTTATCCTTATCGAATAGAAGGTACCGGTAAAAATATTATCCCTGATAATGTCCGTTTTGAGTATATTGATCGATTTGTAAAAGTTACGGACAAGCATAGTGCTTTTAAAGCAAGGCGATTAGCAAAACAAGAAGGGCTTCTCGTTGGTTATTCTAGTGGAGCCGTTATGCAAGGTTTATTTGAGATTCGTCGTGACCTAAAAAAAGATGACCTTGCCGTTTTAATTTTTGCAGATCATGGAACCAAATATCTCGGAAAGATATTTAATGATGAGTGGATGGAAGAGCAAGGATTTCTTTATGGATCAAGCGAGTATAAATATATGCTGCGCTGGAGAAAATTTTTGAGGAGTATTTAATAGGGTTCGTTGCCTTATTAGTGTTTTAGATAAAAAAGTTTTTATTTACAAAGAGTACGTATTATGAAACTACAATCTATTGAAAGAGTCTCGGGTTTGACACGTAGAGATTTTGAAGAAGAATACCTGAAAAAAAACAAGCCGGTTGTCATTACGGATATAGCTAACCAATGGGAAGCAACGGAGAAATGGACATTCAAATGGCTACAGGATAATTATGGTCACCTTGAAGTGCCTTTATATGATAATAGCTTTCGAGAACCTGGCAAAGATTACCTGACCCCAAAAGTCAAAATGCCTTTTGGTGATTATTTGGAAATTATTCAGCAAGGTCCTACAGAACTTAGAATGTTTTTATATAACATTTTTAAGCATGCTCCTGAGCTAACGAATGACTTTTCTATGCCGACCCTTACCGATGGTTGGTTGAAAAATATGCCTATGATGTTTTTTGGTGGGCAAAGTGCGAAAGTGGATTTGCATTACGATTTAGACTGTGCAAGTATTTTTATTACCCATTTTCAAACCACCAAAAAAGTTATCCTTTTCGGTCCTGACCAAGGAGATTATTTATATCAACATCCCTTTACTGTGCAAAGTGAAGTTAAATTAGATGCACCGGATTTTGAAGAGCATCCTGCTCTACAACATGCTACTGGTTATGACATTGATTTGGCACATGGAGAAACGCTGTTTATGCCGCATCTTTGGTGGCATTACATGTATTATACCGTTGGTGGTTTTTCTTTAAGCCTTCGAAGACATAGTGCTTACACTTTTGCAAGAGGAAGCTTTAATGTTGCACGACATTTTGTAGTTGATAAAGGAATGAATATGATGCTTGGCGAGAAATGGACCGCCTACAAAACAAATAAAGCTAAAGCAAGAGCATTAGCCGTACTCGCAACCACATGATAAAAAAAGTACTGGTCACTGGGGCAGATGGATTATTGGGTAGTAATTTAGTTCGGGAACTTCTTTCAAGAAAATATGAAGTTCGCGTATTATTACTACCCAATAGTTCTTCTACAACTCTTGATGATTTACCCATCGAACGGTTCACCGGAAATATCCTCCATAAAGAAGATTTAGAAAAAGCGATGGAAGGTTGCACACATCTTGTCCATGCTGCAGCTAATACCAACATCTGGCCCAACCGATCTGAAATAGTTCGTAAAGTAAATATTGATGGCACCAAGAATGTTGCTGAAGTCGCTCATTCGACGGGCATTCAGCGAATGGTTTATATCGGTACGGCTAACTCTTTTGGCTTTGGTCCTAAAGAAAATCCGGGTGATGAAACCAAAGCTTATCAATCTGGAAAGTACGGCCTTGACTATCAGGATTCTAAATACAAAGCACAGCTCTATCTACTGGAGCAATTCAAAGAAAAAAAACTTCCCGTTTTAATTATAAATCCGACTTTTATGCTTGGCCCTTATGATTCTAAACCTAGCGCTGGCGCCATGGTTTTAGCCATTTATAATCGTAAAGTTCCCGCATTTGCCCCAGGAGGAAAAAATTATGTCTATGTAAAAGATGTGGCGATTGCAATTGCAAATGCCCTGGACGGGAAAGGACGTGTTGGCGAATGCTATATCGCAGGTCATCAGAATCTAAATTTCAAAGAAGCTTTTACCAAAATTGCAGAAATAACCGGCGTGAAGCCACCCGCTTTTTCTTTGCCTGGAGGAATCCTAAAATTCTATGGTCGTATAGGTTCTTTAATGGGCGCTATTACTGGAAAAGCCCCAACCGTCTCCTACCCTATGACACAGATTTCTTGCGATGATCATTACTTCAGTGCTCAAAAAGCAGTCTCTGAATTAGGCATGCCGCAAACTGGAATCGAAGTCGCTGTGAAAGAAGCTTTCGAATGGTTTGAGGCTAACGGATATTTAAATTGATATTTTTTAGCAATACCAAGCTGTAGCTAGCTCCCAAATTAACGCATCTTTTTCCAGCGACCTTTAGAGTCCGTTTCTTTAATCATATATCTAAACTGGATACTTCCATTTAAATTTAAACCTGGAAAACTCAAATCACGTTCTCCAGCTCCTTCCCCTAATGGTAATGTTGGATTTTCCTGATCTGCTCCCCCAAACTCTCCAAACAGAAAATTAGGAATTACTTTTATATCCATTGATAAATTTCGAGAAAGGCGAAAAGAGAAAATCGGAAAAAGGGAAAGTTCTAAGGTCATCACACTTGCATTAATCGGAAAATCGTTTGACGTTAGTGGCGTAATTTTGAAGTTATAATACGAAGGTTCGAATCCACCCCCTACTCCAAATCGAAAGGTTGATTTTTTCCTCCCGAAGTATATACCATATTCATAACGAAGGCCCAAGGTAAACATTTGTTGTTCATAGCCTCCTACTGGAACGACAACTCTCTCCAAACCATTTCGAAAAGTATGTGTAATAATAAAGGACGATTTATTGAAGGTCAACTGATGTAATCCAATTTCATGATAGATCCTCCCTTTCTTTCTAAACTGGACAGATCCACCTACCCCAATCAACTGACTGGAAAGATCATTGATATTTGATCTTTGTACAAAAATACTCTCAATTTCCTCGACAGTAAAAGTCCCAAATGTTGCGGTAATAAAATCTAAAATGATTTGCTGATCATCTGTTTCAAAGCTGGATCTGAATACATAAGGTTCTTCGGGCGCATAATAGTTAAGGGATAATGCTATGAAAACTTCTTTCCGATCTTTCTTTTTTTGCGAAAAAGCAACTAAAGGAATCAGGAGAAACAAGAAAATGGGTATAGCTCTAAAGGCAGGGCTGTTTTTAGTTAATGACATAGCTTTAATATTTTATTACTTTAAATATAAAAAAGCTATA
>CAYXQH010000307.1:2940-7273 GCA_964467425.1 uncultured Saprospiraceae bacterium | reverse complement strand
AAAAAGGGTTGAGTGTCTAGACTTTATAAAAGTAAATCATGAATTACTATTTTAAAGTTAGAGACATTATCAGTAGTCTCCTATTACTTTTTTTTTACTTTTTACTTTGAAGGCTAAATGCAAAAGCCGCTTTACAAATCTTGTAGAGCGGCTTTTGAAATCTTCATAAATGCGGAGTTAAAACTTCACAACTTTTTGCACGGTCTTATCTAAAGCATCTTCCTTTTGAATAAAGTAAATGCCGCTTGGCCAGTTATGTGTATCGATTTTTAAATAATTAGAATCAAGAGATTGTCCATGTATGAGGGCTTGATAATCCATTAGCCCTCCAGTTGAATTATATACCCGTATGGTTGAATTAGAGGTGGTAGATTGCCATCTAATTTCTAAGCTGTTTCCAAACGGATTAGGTTGGATTTGAATATCCTCCAAATCGTCTAAGGAAATAGTCGATATAGAATTGTTTGAAGATTCATTTCGAGATTTATCTTCCTCTGGGCAGAATACACAATTACTCATATTAAATGAATAATGGAAAAGGTTGCTTCCATTATATTTTATCTCGAAGTTACTCGGTCTAATGATAAACCTATACAACTCATTTCCACCTGTATCTTTTAGAATATAGATTTTTTCATTTGGCGTACTTAATAAAGGAGCATAAAGTGGTGGAAGTACATCATCACAGTCATTTATTAATTCTTCAATGCTTCCAGGATGAAAAGAAAAGGTGAAACTTGAATTAACTGTATGTCCACTATTGGTAAGCATTGTAGTATTGAATATGTATTGTGTCAAACATGGTGCAGCGCCATAATTCCAATTTACCTGAATACTATTATTTACTAGACCTGGATACATTCCATGAAACTCATCGCAAGTGCAATCATAAAAATCACTAAGGATATCAGGGATTGCGCCATCGATTTCTTCCATTTCTATTATAAAAGCGGAATAAGAACCATCTCCACATGAAGCAGATACCCAAAACTGATAGATACCTGGACTTAAATTCTGGAATATATGGCTGAGGTCTGTTGTTTCTGCCGTTTCAGAAGTGCCATCGTTTTGATTATAATATCCCACCTGATAATACTCCGCATTATTTACAGTTTCCCAAGATAGTATAGCCTCATTTCCTGATATCTCAACTTGAAAATTTTCTGGTGGTGGACATTCCGCTTGAACTTTCGCTTGAAAATTTATTAAAAAACAAATAATAACACATATCTTGAGAATACTACAATTGTGCAAGTTCTTATAACTCATTCGGTTAATTTTTAGTGAAGAATCAATATGTATTTGGCGAGATAACATAAATATGAGGCTAATAATTAAAAAATCCTATTACATAATTTGAAAATTTTACCAGAGCGTATCTCGTATAACACTAAAAAATAATTTCCACCTTTTTATATTTTCCAAATCTTGCTTGAAAAAGTAAAGATTGATCTGTTTTCTCAGAAAAGTGAAACATCTATGCATAATAGTATCTTATTAGAGACGTTAGAAGCGCTAAATGAGCTTGAATTAGAGGAATTAGAAAAATTCCTTTGCTCTCCTTTTTTTAATCGGTCAAAAAAAAGTCAGTTAATTATCTCTCTATATCGATATATTAAACCCTATCATCCTGAGATGAATAATTTCAATCTGAAAAAAGAAACGGTTTATCAACATCTGTTTGGGGAGGAGGCAATCATTAAAAATAAGTTGGAAAAACTAATGTCAGATTTACTTATTCTCATAAAAGAGTTTATAGTTCATCAACGTTCAACGGTTAGCATAAATGAGCAAAAAAAATTATACTATTTAGGTCAATTTTATAAAGAAAAAAAATTAACTAAAAGATTTGAGACGGTTAGCAAAAACCTATGTAAGCAGAAAAATAAAGGAACGACAATCAATTCTTACTTCCAGCAATTTCAAAATCATCAATTGATTGCAGAGTTTTCAAGTTTGCAAAATAAACGAAAAGGAGATGCACTAAATATTCCCCAAACACTTGATAGTCTGGATGTTTATTACATTCTTAATAAATTGCAGATTGCAACTATTACTGTTCTTCAAAGTAATTTTAGCTCAAAATTGAATTTCGAAAAAATTCAATTCTTACCTGAAATTTTAAAAGCTATCCGTGAAGGTTTACATAAAGACGTTCCTTTGATTCAATTATATTTTCATGTGTTCTACATGCTGCAAGAACCTTATTCCGATAAGGACTACAAAGCATTTAAAAAAAATCTTTCTAAATGTTCTAATAATTTAGCAAAACCGATCCTTCGACAATTTCAAACCTGCGCTATAAATTTTTGTGTTTTGAAACACAATGCTGGCGATATTCAATATACCAAGGAAGTATTTGAATTATATAAAACCTACCTTCCTACAGGTACGCTTTATTATAATGGTAAACTGCGACCAAGTACCATCAAAAATATTGTTCACTTCGGATTACTTAAAAAAGAATATCAATGGGTAAAATCATTTTTAGAGAAACACGAGAATAAAATAACGCAAACAAAGTATCCCCATGAAATTTATAATTTTAATTTATCCGTTTATTACTTTCACAAAAAGGAATTTAATAAAGCTCTAGACATCTTGGTCAATAAGTATGAGGATGTATATTATAAAATTGCTTCAAGACGCCTTAGACTAAAACTTCTTTATGAAACCCAGTCTCCAATTTTAGAATCCAGGATTGACGCATTTAAAGTTTTGTTATTTAGAATTTCCCGACAGGTGCTTTCCGAAGATCAAAAAATGATGAATAATAATTTTATTGATCTTTTGCGACAAATCCTTCACCCTAAAACATTTAAAAATCCTGATCGAATTAAGAAGTTGAAATCAAAAATTCAATCAAAAGAAAAGCTTACTGAAAAAGTTTGGTTGCTAGAAAAATTGGATGAATTAAACTAGATTACAATCTTCATAAAGCTATCGAAAAGGTAAATCTATTTCATTGCAAATGAATTTTCCTTTTAATCGGGGCAAAAAATAACTTTATAATTAAAAGCGCTTTCGTATCTCGGAAGCGCTTTTTTTTTAGCTTTGTGAAAACAAAAAACGTCTTCAGAGGTTACTAAGAGGGACAGATAAAACTAACAATGGATTCACTAACGCAGATTATTTTAGGAGCAGCGACAGGAGAGCTCGCCAAAGGAAAAAAACTAGGAAGGAAAGCGATGCTTTGGGGAGCCGTTGGAGGAACGATCCCGGACTTGGATGTAACGGTTGGTGGAATTTTTAAACTCATTGGATGGTTTGATGAAATGGATGCACTTGCTTTTCATCGAGGCATTTCCCATTCTCTGACCTTTGCGGTTTTGGCACCTATCGCTTTAGGTCTTTTACTTGCCTGGCATTATAAAAATCCGAATCGAAAATGGGTGTCCTTTATCGGTAGTCTTTTTGTTTATGGGCTTATTGCACTGGCAGTAAATTTCGTGTTTTATGAAGCTGCCGGAAAAGTTATTAATGCCAAAGTCTTGGCGTGGAGTTTTTGGATTGGAGTACCAGTCACCTGGCTTTTATATAGAAGATACTTTAAACGAACATTAAGTGTCGTCGAAGGAAACTGGAAAGATTTTGGTTCCGTTTTCTTCTGGTCCATTTTTACGCATCCCTTATTGGATTGTTGTACGACCTATGGAACGCAGCTTTTTCAACCCTTTTCAAATTATCGAGTAGGCTTTAATAATATTGCAGTGGCTGATCCCATCTATACTGTGCCTTTTGCGATTTGTATAATTTTGGCAGCTTTCTTTTTTAGAAAATTACCCGTAAGAAAATATTTAGTTATTGCTGGTTTAGCGGTCAGCTCTTGTTATATGGTGTGGACCGTTTATAATAAAATGAGTGTTGACAAAGTTATTGAAAACTCCCTTGCAGAACAAAACGTTAATTATAATCGGTACATGAGTAGCCCCTCTATTTTAAATAATGTATTATGGAATTGTGTGGTCGATGCGGATTCGGTGTATTACCAGAGTTTGTATTCTATTTTAGATAAAGAACCCAAAATTAAAAACTGGAATGTCTATCCTAAGAACCGACATATGGTGGCTGGGCATGAAGAAGACAAACCCATCAAAATGCTAAAATGGTTTACGAATGATTATTATAGCATCATCGTTCGGGAAGATGGTAAATTGCAGTTGAATGATTTGCGGTTTGGTTCGGTAGGGGAGAAGGCTATGTCAGAAGATGATTTTGTTTTTAGATTTACCCTTACGGAAAAGGATGGCGTTTTTGAAGCGAATCAAAGTGAAGGTCCTCCAAAAGTAGAAGAAAATACGTTGTCGGATTTTTGGAAACGAATCAAAGGGAT
>CAYXQH010000307.1:0-2840 GCA_964467425.1 uncultured Saprospiraceae bacterium | reverse complement strand
ATTCTTAATCGACTTATCCACTTTTTCCAATTCCACTTTTAAATGGCGGTAATTTCGTTCTTGAATCGGAACCAAAGGTAAGCGAACTTCTTTCGAGCAAAGCCCTTGAATTTCCAACGCGGCTTTAATACCACAAGGATTACCATCAATGTACAACCAATGATGTAGATCGAGCAGTTGAAGGTTTAAAGCTTGAGCAGTTTCGTAATCTTTTTGTTGAAGTGCCCGAACCATTCCTGAAAATTGATTTGGAAAAGCATTAGCGATCACAGAAATAACGCCATGACCACCGCTGGTAATTAAAGCCAATGCAGTAGGATCATCACCAGATAATACTGCAAAATCTTTAGGGGCATCTTTAATAATCTTAGCGCCCTGAACCACATCTCCGGAAGCTTCTTTTATAGCGATAAATTTTGTGCTTGCATTCGCCAAACGTACCACTGTTTCCGGAGTCATATTGGAAGCTGTTCGTCCCGGAACATTATACATAATGATTGGTTTGGGACAAGCTTCTGCGAGTTTCATATAATGTTGGAAAATACCTTCCTGGCTAGGCTTGCTATAAGAAGGACTACTGGAAAGAACCGCATCTACTCCAGTAAAATCAAACTGTCGAATTCGTTCTACTAAATAATCCGTTCGATTTCCACCAAAATGTCCGGCAACGATGGGAAGTCGGCCATTATTAATTTTTATTGTAAAATCTAAAACGGCACGACACTCTTCACGAGACAAGGTAACCGCTTCTCCGGTTGTTCCTAATGAAACAAGATAGTCTACACCTCCTTTTATCACCGATTCAATCAATTGCTCTAAAGCGGGATAATCAACGACTCCATTTCTAAGTGGTGTAACTAAAGCAACACCTGTTCCATTAAACGCTTTTTGTCTCATGCTCTTTATTATTAATTTTATTGAGATAAAAATCTACCTCTTTTAAAAAATGTTGGACACTATTATTTTTAGTGGTGTCAATAATCAAATCGTAGCAATGCGGATTTTCGGTATATGGACCAACTCTGAAATGAGCCTTTGAAAGAGAAGCAACATATTCGATCGGTAAACACGCTTTTTGATATATACAGATTAGGGTGTCAAAAGGTTCCTTCGTATAGGATTCCAGGATTTCTTTTTTAGGTCGTCCAAGCCAATCCAGATCGTTTTTATTAAAACCTTTAAAAGCATAAGAAGACACATCTAGTTTATGATCGAAAAAACCAATAGGCAAAACTTCTTTTCCTTGCTTTCTAAGCTTTTCCAAAAAAGGTAAGACCGCATCTCGTTGAAACTGATCAGTAGCATCAAATAAAACGCCGACAGATTTCGCAGCATTAAAAGCGACTGGATTTCTTTGGCAGTTGGATTGAAGAACTTTCTTTTGTAAAGAACGTTCCCGCAACCTGGATTGCCAGGATTTTAAGATTCTCATATTATGTTCATCAAGGGAGTAATGAAAAAATTATTTATTTAAAAGTATTACTCCATGTTTACAAGATGATTCAGCTTTTTATTTTTTCCTTTTCTTCTTTCTCAATTTCTTTTCGAGCGTAATGTCCCATTTTGCTGTATTTATTGATTCGCTCTTCAATTCTTTGCTCTGGATCCTTTTCCAATAATTCCGCTAATTCTTTTTTGAGATGACGTTTTAAAAGTTTTGCCATTTCCTCTGGTTGGCTATGTGCACCACCGAGCGGTTCTTTTACAATCCCTTCAATCAGTTTGAAATCAAACATATGGTCGGGCGTTAACTTCAAAGCTTCTGCAGCTTGCTCTTTAAAATCCCAACTACGCCATAATATAGAAGAACAGGATTCCGGAGAAATAACCGAATACCAGGTATTTTCTAACATAAAAACACGATCACCAAGGCCTATTCCAATCGCTCCACCCGAAGCACCTTCGCCAATGACATAGCAAAGAATCGGAACTTTAAGCTGAGCCATTTCAAAAAGATTTCGCGCAATAGCTTCTGCCTGACCACGCTCTTCCGCTTCAATACCGGGATAAGCACCGGGTGTGTCGATCAAACAAATGACGGGAAGTTTAAAACGTTCAGCAAGCTTCATTAATCGAAGTGCTTTTCGATATCCTTCAGGATTAGCCATTCCAAAATTCCGAAATTGGCGCATTTTGGTATTGACACCTTTTTGATGACCTATGATCACTACATTTTGACCATCAATATTACCGAGTCCACCAACAATTGCTTTATCATCCTTGAAATACCGATCGCCATGCAGTTCTACAAATTTTTTGCACATCTGCTCAATATAGAACATCGTATAAGGTCGCTCCGGATGCCGTGAAAGCTGGACTCTTTGCCAGCCAGAAAGGTTACTATATATATCCTTACGCTCTTGTTTGATTTTCTTTTCCAGTTCCGCAATCTTATCTGATACATCGATATCACCTAATTCACCTACCTGCTTAATCTTTTCGAGCTGCTCGTAAAGGCTCTCTAAAGGTTTTTCAAATTCCAGGAAAACCATAGGAAAACTATTTTGTTCGGAAAAGGCAATATAGCCTCCTCCAGGGGTTCTGCAATGTTTTAAACGTTGAAAAAGGACAGAATTTAATTTGGAAACAATACCCGTAACAATATAAATGCAAGATTGTAGCCTAATTTATTGGAAATTTTATCCCTCCCTTATTACAAATGTAATAAATCGGCTTTATGAAACGATTTTGGCTACAACTTTTTTTATTTTTTTAGCTAAATAATTGACACTTTCCCCAGAGAATCTTACATTTGCAATCGCTATTAACGAATGCGTTATTTATAGCATAAAAAAGGTCCGGTAGTTCAGCTGGTTAGAATACCTGCCTGTCACGCAGGG
>CAYXQH010000306.1:0-7294 GCA_964467425.1 uncultured Saprospiraceae bacterium | reverse complement strand
AACACCGCTCCTTACTATTTTGGCTTATGATTTTTGTCTTTTGGGGAATAATTCTCTTTCTTTGAGCAAAGTTGAGAACATACATGCAAGAGACGACGTTTTCCGATCAATATAAGTGGTTTTTGGGCTTTCTGTCTATTCTGACTTTAGTGAGTTTGATCGTGATGAATGATTACACCACCTTGCAGAATAGCGAAGAAGTTTTCAATGTTTTTCATGTTCAAAAACAAATAATTGGGACCTCTACGGATTCGATTGCCTTCTTTCCAAATACTTCACAGTTTATTATTTACCGTCTTTTTGATTTTAGTCCTTTTTGGATAAGAATGTCTAATGTCATTGTCTTTTTGTTATTGCTATTGGGGATTCGGATTTGGGGAGGAAAAGTCTTTGGAAAGCTTCAAATCATAACCTTTATTATCATACTAGTTAGCTCGTTTTTAATGATTAGTATGGCAAAATTTGCTGTGGCAGATATTCCTTTGTGTGCTTTTCATATGATGACGTTTCTTTTTCTAATCATTTGTTTAAAACAGCCTAAATTAAAGTGGCAAATTGTTTATGGATTATTTGTCATGGGAAGTTTTTTTGTACAACCAACAGGTGGGGTAGTTTATGGAGTCGGTTTGTTATTATATATGTTGCTGTTTCACAAGAACTCGGTAAACCTTCGAAAACCAATGATTCTTGGGATTTGGATAGGGTTTATTACTTTATTCTATTTCCTGGGCGGCTTTGATTGGACGATGGAAGGCATTGTGTTTTCTTACCGATCAAGTTGGAATGAATATTTTACCTGGCAGCTAATTGGTCTTTTACCCTGGTTTGGTTTTTTGCCAGCTGCTCTTTGGGATCTTTTTCAAAAATTGAGAAAGAAAGAAGAAATGGCGATTATTCTTTTTGGCTGGTTACTGTTTTCATTGATTAGCCATGCACTCATTTTACAATTATGTCTTTTGTTTTTGATTGCGAAGCAGGTAGAAAGTTATTTTAAACCAAATTATCCGTATAAAAATCTGGTTAAGACCTTTGCTGTTTTGAATTTAGTATTTACTTTTTTCGCTTTGTTTGCTGTGATGATGGGCGGTTTTGCAGCGCTACGAAATATTGGATTTCGATCCGCAATGGTATTTAGCGCAGTCTATTGGGTTTGTGGATTTGTTGGTATAATCGGCTTGTTTTCCGATAGTCGAAAATTTATTATTGGTGGACTTGGAATAGGAGGGGCGTTTTCATTGATGCTCTTTTGGGTACAACTTAATCCAATTGTCGATCGTTTTCGTGATCTAAACGCGCAGCTGTTGACTGGTATTGAAAAAGAAAGTTCGGTATTAATTAGCGCTCCAATGGCTGACCAAAAACAGCTTCAAGTATATGCGCTAGGTAATAAATTACTCCTTGGAAATTACTCAACAAACCCTCCAAAGTCGGATTGGATTTTATTAAATGAATCGGATTATCAACTATTTTTAAATGAAAAAACCGGACTTTTACCTGTGGATACAGTAAAAGGTCGAACGTCTATTCTGGATGAACAGCAGTTATTCTATAGGATTAAAACAAAATAATGCGATAGAAAATAAAAAAGTATTAGTCAAAAATTAAATCCCTCTTTTAGTTTAAAAAGTTAGCTCAACAACGTTCATTTTCAATCACTTATGTTTTCTCTAACTTTTTAAAATCGAGAATTAATTCTTTGACCGTTACTAAGACATTGTTCTGTACATGATATAGAGAAATATAATTAAAACCACACCTCCGATAAGGGTTCCTCTTAGTAGTTTTTTACCTTCTCTTCTGTCTCTTGCTTCTAATTCTCTTTTTCTTTTAGTTTTTGCCATGATAAAAAGGTTTTGTTTTTGAACAATACTAAAATAGAAAAAAGTAGAGAATTATAAAAATGAATAGCTTTTTAATTGTAAATCAGGTAGTCAGGTCTACCGTTCGCTTTCGTAGTAATCTATAATTCGCTCATCGACCATAATATCGCGAGGTCTGATTTTTTGTTTTAAAACAATACCTTCTAAAGTACGGCAACGACTCAGTGCAACATAGGTTTGTCCATGTTCGAAAGCCCCTTTTCCTAAATCAATAATTACTTTATCAAATGTCTTTCCCTGACTTTTATGAATGGTAATGCCCCAGGCTAATTTGAGAGGGTACTGCTTGAAGGTTCCCACCGTTTCAGCATCGATTTTAGTTTGATCATCTTTATCGACTTTATACTTTTGGATTTCCCATTCCAGTTTTTCAACATCAATATGCCGCTCGCCATCTCGATCACTAATTAGTACCCGAATATTATCCAGGCTCAGTTCCACCACTTTTCCAATAGTCCCATTTACGAAACGCCGCTTTGGATCATTTTTAACAAACATAACCTGAGCGCCGGTTTTTATTTTCAAAGCAGGCTCGGTAGGGAAGAGCTTGGGATTGAAATTACCGTTGATCGTTGCCAGAAAAGTCATTTCGTGTTCCGGAAGTCTGGCGAGTTCGCGTTGATTGATTTGATCGACGATCGCATTACGAGTCGAAAGCGTGATATAAAAATCTTCCGGTTGAAAATCCGGTTCATGCCGTTCATTCAAATCTTCCAGATCGTCATAATCCAATTGATTCAAGCGTACAGCTTCTAGTAAACGAAGGAAGTGTCTGGATTCCTGTCGATAAGCTTTACGTAGTTCAATGGTTTCGATTTGAAAATCATGACCAAAGACTTTTGCAGAGAAAAAATAGGGTGTATCATAATACGCTTCAAACAAAGCTTTTTCCGCTTCTGTAGAAACAATCGGCGGTAATTGGAATAAATCACCAAAGAAAACAATCTGCGCGCCACCAAAAGGATCAATGACATTGTCTCGGTTGACTCTCAAGAAATAGTCAATATTATCCAGCATATCTGCCCGAACCATGGAAATCTCATCGATGATGAGGACATCGAGATTTTTATAAAGCTTATGGTTTTTTCGCTTTTTAATATCTTTTCGATGCAATGGTTTGCCAGGGAAACCAAAAAAAGAATGAATGGTCTGTCCTTTAACATTCAAAGCTGCTACACCAGTCGGAGCCAGCACCACTACCTTTTTTCGAGTGGTATTCCTAAATAGCTGCAAAAGGGTGGACTTACCCGTTCCAGCCCTTCCTGTAATGAACACATTTTGCTTCGATTTTTCTAAAACATCAAGCGTATATTTGAAATCCTCATTTAACTCTAGTGGCTTTTTATTTTTCACAGGGCAAATATAGTGAACTTTCTGTCTTCCAGTTAACCCAAAATTAACCTTTAAATGTGCTGAAAATGCAGTTTTTTATAGTAATTTTGCAAGGTATTTATCCCATCACGACAAAACGAATACCTCAAATTCAATTTTTTACCCTTTAACAAATTTGATTTATGAAAAAAAATTTACTTCTCCTAGCCTTAATTTTATCTGCCTCTTCTCTGTTTGCTCAATGTAGTGAGCTTTTCTTCTCCGAATATGTAGAAGGATATGGAAACAACAAAGCGGTGGAAATTTACAATCCTACCAACGCAGCAATAAACATGTCTGGTTATGCAATTGCTCGATTTAGTAATGGATCAACGACTGCTGCTGATGTAAATTCAGCGACCCCTTATATTGTCCAATTACCTGATGTTATGTTAGAATCACATGATGTATTTGTTGTGGTTTTAGATAAGCAAGATATGTCACTTTGGGATTCCCAGTTTGATAAGCCTGTATGGAATGGAACGAATGTGATCGATACACTTTTTGATCAGGTTACTGAACTACCTTTAACAGATTCTATGGGAAATGTTATTATGGGACCACAGTACAATGACGAAGGTGCTGCACTTTTTGGTACTGATTATGATGAAAGATATGACTTACAATGTAAAGCGGATGCTTTTTTATGTCCCAGTTATGATCTAAATAGAACAATGTACTTTAATGGAAATGATGCGGTTGCTTTGATTACTGGAACAGCGATAGCATCTGATGGGTCCAACCTGGTAGATGTTATTGGTGTCATTGGAGAAGATCCAGAAGATACGATTATGGAAGATGCCTGGGTTAGTCCAGAAGGATGGTGGTTAACAAAGAATAGCACACTTATCCGTAAGCCGGAAGTTGCTGGAGGTAGAAATGCTTTTGGAGATGTGATCTTTTCATCTGGAGGAACTTTCACTGGAGAGGAATGGATAGATAATTTTAATAACTCCTTTCAATATCTTGGAATCCATAATAGTGATTGTGCAGCTGGTGTACCTGATGAATTCAGTTGTTTAACTGGTGTTGCTGCTTATGAGGTTAATCAGATTCCATTCAATATGTATCCAAATCCATTGAGTGCTGGTAGCTTAACAATTGAAGCAGAAGAAAAGATCGAGCGAGTGGAGGTTTACAATTTGATGGGGCAATTAGCTTTCACAGAGAAAGTTGGAATGACTGCTGATAAAGTTGAATTGGATTTAGCTAGAATCCATTCAGGAATGTACTTAGTCAATATTGTATTTTCTGAAAACCAGATTTCAATCCAGAAATTGATTGTAGAGTAGGCTTTAGTCTGCTTTCTCTTTTATAACAGATTTAATTCTGTTCTACTAATATAGAAAAGGCTAAGGCAAAAGCGTTTTAAAACCTTTAGTCTTAGCCTTTTTCTAAGTCAGCCTATTTTTAGAATGATAACAGCTCTATGAAAAAAAATACATTACTTACCCTATTCATTTTACTACTCCTTTCCACTTTTACTTTTGCTCAAAAATATACGCTTAGTGGCGTAGTTACAGACGCATCAAACGGAGAACCTTTAATTGGAGCAACAGTGAAATCCGGAAACCAGGGAGTGTTTACAGATTTTGATGGCAATTATGCACTTGAGTTAGAAAGTGGAGATCATGAAGTTGAGATTTCATATGTTGGTTATGACCCTATTGTCAATATGGTTAGCGTCAATGGTGATGTGCAGCAAAATTTTGAAATTGGATCTTCTGTCATATTAAAGCAAGTGGTTGTAGTAGCAGATATTGCTATTGAACGGGAAACGCCGGTAGCTTTTTCTAATATTCCTACTAAAAAGCTCAATGAAGAATTAGCCGGACAAGATTTACCGATGGTTTTAAATTCTACTCCGGGCGCTTATGCAACACAAGCAGGGGGAGGTGATGGAGATGCCCGTATAACCATTCGTGGATTTAATCAACGAAACATTGCAGTGATGCTTGACGGTATTCCTGTTAATGATATGGAAAACGGCTGGGTATTCTGGTCCAACTGGTTTGGATTGGATTTAGTGACACAAACGATGCAGGTCCAAAGAGGTTTGGGAGCATCCAAACTTTCGGTTCCTTCTGTGGGTGGCACCATTAATATATTGACGAAAGGTATTGATTCGAAAAAGAGCATAAAGTATAAACAAGAAATAGGAAACAACGGTTATTTGAGATCTACCTTTGGCATTAACTCCGGGCGACTTAATAATGGCTGGGGGATTTCTGCTGCAGGATCTTACAAACAAGGAGATGGCTGGGTTGATGGCAACTTTACTAAAGGCTATTTTTATTACCTGAGAATTGATAAAGAAATTGGAGATCATCGAATCAGCCTTTCAGGGTTTGGTGCACCTCAAGAACATGGACAACGACCTTTTACTGCGGAAGCGGGATTAGTCGATACCGATTTTGCCTCTGAAGTCGGCGTCCCAAATTCTGTTTTTGAAAGTATGCAATATACCAATCAGGGAAGACGATATAATTCGCATTGGGGTTATAAAGATGGAGAAGTTTTTAATACTAGAAAAAATTACTATCACAAACCGCAGTTTAGTTTAAGACATTCCTGGCAGGCAAGTGATCGATTGTTTTGGTCGAATGTGGCTTACCTTTCCATTGGTAATGGGGGAGGAACTGCGCCACAAGGGAATTTTCCAAGAGTTGCAGAATCGGGATTATATGATGTCGATGCAGCAGTTGAACTTAATCAGCCCACTCTTTTTAATCCAAATGGACTTTCTGAAGTTTATCTTCGTTCCAGTATCAATAATCATTTTTGGACGGGCATTCTTTCTACCGTGAAATATAATATAAAAGAAAACCTAACGCTTTCCGGAGGAATAGACGGTCGATATTATGAAGGCGATCACCATCGCGAAATATATGATCTTTTAGGAGGTACGGGTGTAGGACCGAATAATTTGCAAGTTGGTGATAAACTGGATTATGATTATACCGGTTTTGTCAAATGGGCTGGAATATTTGGTTTGTTAGAATACAAGCAAGATCGATGGGCTGCTTTTGTGAATCTTTCATCTGCGTTTACTTCCTACCGAATAGAAGATCGCTTTAAAGATCAGGAATTAGATTGGGTGGATATTAGTGGAGCGACGGTAAAGTTGGGAGCAACGTATAAATTTAATAATGCGAACAGCCTATTTTTTAATACCGGATATTTAAGCAAAGCGCAACGATTTACAAACGTCATCAACACCAATCGTTTTGGAGATCAAATCTCAGTGTTTAATAATTTCGATAATGAAAATATCCTTGCTTTTGAGTTGGGGTATAGTTTTAAAAGTCCCAGTTTTTCTGCCAACATAAACAGTTACTTTACAGGTTGGCGAAACAAACCTTTAGATAGTACTCCAACAGTTGCTTTAGATCCGGGTGATCCGGACTCTGATCGTGTTGCAGTAAATATTCCGGGGATTGATGCATTGCATCAGGGGATTGAACTAGACTTTGCTTATAAAGCATCTAGTAAACTGACGATTGAAGGTCTGGCATCGATTGGAGACTGGAGATGGAATTCTTCTGCCAGTGCTTTTGTAGAATTACCGAATAATGTTGTCTATGACTATGAGTTTGATGCAACAGGCGTCCGGGTTGGTGATGCAGCACAAATTCAAGTTGGCGGACTTGTTCGTTATGAGCCAATTAAGGGTTTATATTTTAAATTGAATACAACTCATTTTGGAAAAAATTATGCAAACTTCCAACCGGAAGATTTAAAAGGAGATGATGGCGGAAGAGCGTCTTGGCAAATGCCAAATTATACCTTGCTATCCTTTCATTCAGGTTATTATTTTAAAATAAAAAATATCGGTGTCAATGTACGTGCAAATGTGATTAACCTAATGGATGAAGTTTATGTCAGTGATGCCCGAAATAATGATGGGTTTAATTCACCTGCATTTTCGGATTTTGATGCCAAGTCTGCTTCTGTCCACTATGGACAAGGTCGAAGATGGACGATGTCAATGCAGTTGAGTTTTTAAAAATCATATAGTTATATAATTATGTGGTTATATAGTT
>CAYXQH010000305.1:0-7296 GCA_964467425.1 uncultured Saprospiraceae bacterium | reverse complement strand
GATGAGCTTGGAGGGGATAAACTTATGGAAAACCGCGATGGAAAATTTTATGACATCAGTGAAGAAGCTGGAATTTATGGAAGTGTTATTGGTTTTGGATTGGGCGTCACGGTAAGTGACTTTAATAATGATTCCTGGATGGATATCTTTATTTCCAATGATTTCTTTGAACGGGATTACTTATACCTCAATCAGCAAGATGGAACGTTTAAAGAGGATCTTACCAATCAAATGCGCTCAATTAGTGGAGCGTCTATGGGGGCTGATGCAGCAGATATCAATAACGATGGAAATGCTGACCTTTTTGTAACAGAAATGCTTCCCTCCGAATATGAACGCCTCAAAACGGTCACCACTTTTGAAAGCTGGAACAAGTACCAGTATAATGTAATCAATGGTTATCATCATCAGTTTACCAGAAATGTGCTACATCAAAATAATGGCGATGATACTTTCAGTGAAATTTCCAGATTTTCTGGTGTTGCTGCAACGGATTGGTCATGGGGTGCTTTGTTTTTTGACATGGATAATGATGGGTATAAAGACCTTTTCGTAGCGAATGGTATTTATAAAGATTTGACTAACCAGGATTACCTGCAATATGTTTCTAACGAATCAGTGATGAAATCTATCATCTCGGACCAAGGCGTTAATTACAAAGAACTGGTTGATATTATTCCTTCCAATAAAGTTAATAATCATGCCTTTAAAAATATTGATGGGTTAAATTTTGAAGAATATACGAGCAGCGGTTTGCATACTCCTAGTTTTTCAAACGGTTCAGCTTATGGTGATTTAGATAATGACGGGGATATGGATTTGGTCGTCAATAATGTCAACATGCCTTGCTTTGTTTATGAAAATACGTTGAGCAATGCGGATGCAAATTATTTAAAGCTAGAATTGGAAGCTAGTGAATCTAATGTATTTGGAATAGGATCTAAAATAATGGTAACAGCAGGCGAGCAGGAATTTTATTATGAAAATATTCCAACCAGAGGTTTTCAATCCAGTATCGATTTTCGACCGAATATTGGAGTAGGAAATGCACAAACTGTTGATGTAACAGTTTACTGGCCTTCTGGTAAAAAAAGTGAGATTAAGAATGTTCAAACAAACCAAACGATTGCTGTAAAAGAGGCTGATGCACAATCGGATAATGCAAGGACAGCTGTTGAACAAAATATCTTTTCATCAGCGGACAGTCAACTTGCCTATTTCAAAGAAGAAAAACCATTCGTTGATTTCAATAGAGAACGATTGATTTATCATATGCGTAGTAATGAAGGAGGCAAGGTTGGTAAAGGAGATATAAACGGGGATGGTTTAGAAGATTTGGTTTTTCCAGGTGCTAAAGGACAAGTAACGGAAATATTTATCAATAAAGGCAATAGCTTCGAGGCGATTAAACCGACTACAGAATTATTAAAACTCAAAGAATCTGAACATATCAAGTGTTTATTGTTTGATGCCGATGCCGATCAGGATTTAGATATGTACCTGGCAAGTGGCGGAGTAGAAATATCAGAATTTTCTGAATATCTGAATGATCACCTCTTTTTAAATGATGGTCAAGGCAACTTTAGTTTACAGGTTAAAAATTTACCTGACGCAATCAAACGAGTGAGTACCGGAGCAGTAGCAAATGCAGATATTGACGGAGACGGGGATCAGGATTTATTTGTTGGCGAGCGCATCAAGATTGGAAAATTTGGAGCGACTTGTTCTGCTTTCCTTCTTATCAACGATGGCAAGGGAAACTTCACGGATCAAACTAAAAATATTTGTCAGGAATTCCAGAACATGGGTATGCTGACCGATGCTAACTTTGCTGATATCGATCAGGACGGCAAAGTTGATTTGATTACGACTGGTGAATTTATGGGTATTCAAATCTATAAAGGGAATAATGGTTCTTTCGATCCTGTTTCATTAAATACAGATGTTGGCTTAAAAGGTTGGTGGAATACGTTTCATCTTTTTGATGCGGATAATGATGGTGATCTTGATATCCTTGCTGGAAACCTAGGTGAAAACAGCAGGTTCAGAGCTTCTGAAGAAAAGCCTATAAAACTATACTTTTCTGATTTTGATAAAAACGGAATGCCCGAAGGGGTAATGACTTTTGAAGCCGAAGATGGAAAAGATTATCCTTATGCCCTTCGCCACAATCTGATTGATCAAATTAAAAAAATTAAAAAACGCTTTCCGGATTTTGAATCTTTTAAAAATGCAGATATCCAAACTATTTTTACACCTGAAGAATTGAAAGAAGCGACAGTTTTGGAAGCGAATCAATTGAAAACAGTTTTGCTCATTAATCAAGGTAACTTCAAATTCGAATCAGTTGATTTACCTCCTGAAGTACAGTTTAGTCCGATTTATGCGATTACTTCAGCAGACTTTGATAAAGACGGAGATGAAGATATTTTGCTTGGTGGAAACTTATTTTATGTTCTACCGGAAATGGGAATCTACGATGGGAGCTATGGGCAATTTTTAGAAAATCAGGGAGATGATAATTTTATATTCCGAAAATCAGGTAGCGGGTTTCAAATAAAAGGAGAAATTAGAGATTTTATCCTTTTCGAAAACCAACTTATGGTAAACGTAAGCAGAGACTCACTTGCCACCTTTAAGTTTTAGCAAGATCTGCGGGTGAGGAAGGACAAAATACGTGGGAGCGGGTGCCTGCTTGCGTGTTGAGCTTTTATTTTGTCTCCCCAATAGCTATCGGGATTGGATACTTTTTTTTCGATGAAAAAAGTGTCGAAGAAAAAAACTTAATCCTGGATTAAGTTGAAAAGAAGATGAAAACAAAAAAATAAAGACAAACATTCATGAAGAAAATAAACATACTATTCCTACTCTCCCTTCTAGTTTTTTCCTGTCAGAAAGATCAAGTGAAAGAAACAAGCACCTCTACCTTGTTTGCAGAAAAGTCAAGCAAAGATTCCGGATTGAATTTTTCAAACGAACTGCGCCCTGTAGTCGGTAAAAATATTCTGGAATATTTGTACTACTACAATGGGGGAGGAGTAGCGGTTGGTGATATTAATAACGATGGCTTGGAAGATGTAATTCTTACAGCCAATGAATCTAAAGACAAACTCTTTTTAAATAAAGGAAATCTTCAGTTTGAAGATATTACGGACAAAAGTGGAATTTCAGCTTTGATTAATTGGTCATCAGGGGTGACGATGGATGATGTAAATGGCGATGGTTTATTGGATATTTATATTTGCAAAGTTGCTCCAATTTCAGGTGATGAAACACACAATCTTTTATACCTCAATAATGGCGATGCAACCTTTACGGAATCTGCTAAAAAGTATGGATTAGCCTTTTCAGGCTTTACGACTCAAGCTTCCTTTTTTGATTATGATAAAGATGGCGATCTGGATGTTTATTTGCTCAATCACTCTGTGCATTCTGTTAGAAGTTATGGAAAAGTTTCTAAAAGAAATGAAAAAGACCCTCTATCCGGTGACCGCTTATTGGAAAACAAAATCAATGAAGCTGAAGGAAAATTTGTGGATGTAACGGAGCAGGCAGGAATTTATAGCAGTGCGCTTGGATATGGTCTTGGTATTATGACGGCTGATTTAAATAATGATGGCTGGGAAGATATTTATATCGGAAATGACTTCCATGAGAATGACTATGTCTATATAAATAATGGGGATAAGACTTTTAAAGAATCTATGCAATCTCTATTGAATCACTGCTCTAAATTTACGATGGGAGTCGATGTAGCGGACATGAATGATGATGGATTGTTGGATATTTTTACAACAGATATGTTGCCTTATGATGAAGAAGTTGCTTTGAAGTCAGGAGGAGAAGATACGGATCAGGTTTTTAAAATTCGTAAGGATCTCGGTTTTGAAGATCAATATGCAAGGAATCATTTTCAACTTCAATTACCAGGCACCCAATTCTCGGATATCGCTCTGATGACCAATACTTATGCTTCTGATTGGAGCTGGTCGGTATTACTTCAGGATTTTGATAATAATGGACTCGATGATATTTTTATTTCTAATGGAATAGTTAAGCGGCCAAATGATTTGGATTACATTTCTTTTGTCAATGAGCGAAGTGTCAACCCTAACAAATCACTTAACCAGACTGAATTAGATCAGTTCTTGGATAAAATGCCGGCGCAGAAATTGAAGAATATTTTATTCTTACAAAAAGAAGATTTAAAGTTTTCCAATATCTCAGAATCCAAAGTTGGTAAGCCTACTTTTTCAAACGGAGCCGCTTATGCTGATTTTGATAAAGATGGTGACCTGGACATGATTGTCAATAATATTAATGATCAGGCTTCTCTTTATGAAAATACAACTAATAATTCCACGTCTAATTTTATTGCCCTTGAACTAAAATCAAATACACCCTCGGAAACCCTGAAGGGAACCATGGTGGAGTTGTTCTCAGGAGCTAAAAGTAAAAAACGATTCTATACAACGACCAGAGGTTATCAGGCTTCGAGTACACACTATATCCATTTCGGATTAGGTAACGAAAATTCAATAGACTCTTTAGTTATTGTCTGGCCTGACTTAAATAAACAAATAGTCAAAGGTTTAGACATTAATAAATATCATGTAATTGAAAAAGTAGAGCAAACTAATCCTTTTCAATTTTCTCCAATTTCAAATGATTCGGGTGATTTGACTGTTTTACAATTTAAACATGAAGAAAATGTTTTTCAGGATTATAATGCGGATAAAATGATTCCGGAATTATTGTCCAGAGAAGGTCCTGCAGTTGTTTATGAAGACTTTAATCAAGACGGTAAGAAAGATTTGTTTTTTGGTGGTGCCCGATACCAAATTCCAAGACTGTACATTCAAGGACCAAAGGGTTTTGAGATTCAAAAAACTAGCCCGGACTTTAGACGTGATGCGAAATACGAAGATGTTGATGCTGCCGCAATAGATTTTGATAAGGATGGAGATATGGATCTATATGTTGTTAGTGGAGGTAATGATGAAAAAGAATTGGATAAACGTTTGGAAGATCGCCTGTACCTCAATGATGGAAAAGGAAACCTTAAACGTGTTCCAATGTCTCTGCCTCATACGAATGGAAGTACAGTAGCGGTTGGGGATTTTGATAAAGATGGTTATGATGACTTGTTTATAGGCGCCCGATCCATACCCGCCTTTTACGGTTTGACACCTTTTAGTTTTGTCCTTCGTAATAATCAAGGCTTTGGAGTGGAAATTGTTAAAAAGGAACGCTACGGAATGTTAACCCATAGTGAATGGGCTGATATTGATGGTGACGATGATTTGGACTTAGTGATGTGTGGTGACTGGGTAGATATTTCTATTTTAGAAAATCAGGGCAATGGCAAGTTTGAACTCAAATCAAATAGTCTGGGACTTGGAGAAACTTCAGGTCTCTGGAATTCTTTTTACCTCAAAGATTTGAATGCAGATGGACAACTCGATATCATCGCTGCAAATGCTGGAGCTAATTTTAAATGGAAAGCGTCCAAAGAGTATCCAGTAAAATTATTTGTATTAGATATGGATAAAAATGGTCAGCCTGAACCATTGATTTTCCACCATTATTTTTCCAGATACATGCCTTTTATGTCATTGGATGAATTAAAAGCTCAAGTGCCAATTGTTCGTAAACAGTTTACGAATTATACTAAATATTCAGCAGTCCAAAATGTTACTGATATTGAAATGATTAACCCGGACTCAATTGTAGAGCGAAAACAATTGATTGAATTACGCTCTATGGTGTACCTTTCTCAAGATGGTAAGTATGTAGGAAAACCTTTGCCTGTTGAAGCGCAGCTAAGTACTATTCAAGGCTTTGCAATGGATGAAAATGGGAAGCTGTTATTTGTCGGAAATCACCATGATTATTTAACAGAGCTAGGGAAAAGTACAGCAAATAGTGGAGGTTCATTTGAAAAATTTAATACCTCAACTGGTAATTTTAAAAACTATCAACCACTCTCTTTGCCACATAAATTAAATACCCGATCCATTATACCAATTGGTCTTGATGAGTATTTAATAAGTTGTAATAACAGCGTACTCTATATTTTAAAAGATAAATAAATTAGGATCCATACTAAACCGAAGGCTCCTTCACGAGATGCGAAGTATCAATCACAAGAGCCGAAGGTCCAGTCACGAAATATGCATCGTCATTCACCAGAACCGAAGGTTCCACCCCGATTGTCATATCTGCGTCATAACATAACCTTAAGGGAATTTTTATACTAAATCAATTGTTGAAGTAGTTATAAACTAGGTTGCTGTTGAATTAGAAGACAACGAAACAAAAATTTAAAGCTATGCAAAACTTAAAAATCGCTACCGCATTTTTATGCGCCGTCCTATTGTCTATTACCCAAATTTCTGCTCAATTCGATTTTCAAAAAGGATATATTATCACCCTCAATGGGGATACTTTAAATGGCTTTGTCAAAGATCAAACCTTTGATCAACTTAGTAGACAAGTGGTCTTTAAAAAATCCCGAAAAGCAAATTCAGATACTTATCTTCCTGCAGAATTAAAAGCTTACGGCTTTAATGACGGAGATGTTTTTGAAAGCTTTGAAATTGAATACACCTCAGCCACACGACGGGGAAAAACGAAAGAGGTTAGCCTTGTTCGCTTCCTGAGTAAAGTAGTCGATGGAGCATTAGTCCTTTACGAATTGACGGATAAAGAACGCCCCTTATTTATTAAAAAAGGAGATGGGCCGCTTATGCTATTGTGTTTACGTGAAGCTTTGGTGACGACAGTCTATGATGAAAATGGTGCTCCAAAAACACCGGAATCTGGAAGGAAATATTATGATAATAATGGTAATCGTCTTATCGAAAGAGATGGAGCCTTTTATCGGCTGGAAGATGAATATAAAACCCTTTTAAAAGAACAAGTCGCTGATTGCGAAAAAATTACGGTCAGTAAAAAGCTCCCTTTAAAGCGCCGAAATATTGAAAATCTGGTAAATAGGTACAACATGTATTGCGCACCAGAAGCTTATCAAAAATTTATGAATAGCAAAAAACAAAGCCCTTTAGGAAGGTTTACCATGTACTCCAGTGTTCCATTTAAATATGCGAAAGAATTTGGTGGAGTAGGGGGCGGAGCGATGATTGAAATAGGTGGGCAATATTTTTCTGCCAGCTTTGGAGTGGAATATGTAATCGGTAAAAAAGACGCTGAAAAGGATTTTAATTATAAGCTATTTAGCGCAACACTTCGAACCAATTATCGACCATTTGGATATAAAAAACTATCACCTTATGT
>CAYXQH010000304.1:0-7322 GCA_964467425.1 uncultured Saprospiraceae bacterium | reverse complement strand
TACAAATGTATACTATTTTTCAAAAATTGATATTTATCAAAAAAAAATCAAAAATTAATAGCTATTTTATTTGAAAGAGCCTACCTTTTTGGATAGTAATTGACAAAAATATATTCATGTACAATAGCAAACTAATTGAGTTACTCAAAACCTTCACAACTTCTGAGTTACGTGAATTTAAGGATTTTGTAGCTTCTCCCTTTTTTAATAAGAATGAGGAACTCCTATTATTTTATAATTATTTGAAAAAAATCGCCCCGAAATTCCCTTTAAAAAAGATAAAACGAGAGCAGGTTTATGCCGCTGTTTTTAATGGCGCGAAATACGATGAAAAGCATCTCAACTACTTGATGAGCTTTTTATTAAAACTTGCAGAGCAATATATTGGTTTTTCAAAATATAAAGAACAAGGAATCCTTCCAGAATACCATCTTTTAGCTTCTTGCCTCGATCGACAGCTCGATAAACATTATCAAAATATTTTTCAAAAAGCAAAAAGAAAACTCGAATCCAATCCGCTCCGCGATACTGGTCATTATTATCAAAACTTCCTGCTTTCTCAAATTTCAGATCAGTATTTTGGAATGCAAAAAATTCGTCGATACGATCCAAACATCCAAAAAGCAGCAGACCAACTCGACCTTTTTTACCTAACCCAAAAACTAAAATTTGCTTGTGAAATGCTCGATCGTGAAAAAACACTTTCCGTAAATTATCGACAATTCATGCTAGAGGAAATTGCTTTATACCTTTCGCATTTTGATTTGGAAAGCAGCCCGGCAATTGCCATCTATTATCACATCTACTTAACACTTACACATGAAAATGGTGATCCATATTTTGAAAAACTAAAAGCCTTATTAAATGAACATACGGATCGGTTTTCGCCTTTCGAATTAAAAGAGATGTATTTAATGGCATTAAACTTTTGTATCAGAAAAGTTCGAAAAAAAGACGATCGTTATGTCCTCGAAGCCTTTACTCTTTTTAAAACAGGAATCGAAAATAAGTCCTTGTATGAAAACAATCTGCTTTCTCCCTGGACTTTTAAAAATACGATTAAACTTGGATTACGGCTTAAACAGTTCGATTGGATCGAAGAATTTATCAAAACCTATAAAGACGATTTGGATGAGGAGATCAGGGACAATGCTTTAAATTATAATCTGGCAGATTTGTATTATTATAAAAAAGATTTGGAAAAGGCGCAGGACTTGTTGCAACGGGTTGAATTTTCAGACGTGTTTTATGCCCTAAGTTCGAAGGTTATGCTCTTGAAAATTTATTATGAAAATCAAGAGGAAGAAGCAATGTATAGCCTGTTGGCTTCCTTCAAAGTTTACCTCCGTAGAAATAAACTCATTTCAAATAATGTCCGGAAAACCTATTTAAATTTTATCACCTTGCTCAATCAGATTTTAAAAAATCAGCCTAAAAACAGAAATAAGATTCACGATAAGATCATTAATACTGAATTATTGACCGATCGGGATTGGTTGCTGGAAGTGTTGAAATAAATTTCCTGCTCAATGAAGTTTATTTCCTTGTAATCTTATTGAGGTGGTCTAAAAACCCTTTTAAATCTGCATCATTTTCATTCAATGATTTAGCTTTATCAAGAGAAAAACTTTCTGATTCAAATTTCCCCGCCTCTGAAAACGAAATTTTCTTAGCTATAAAAAAATTACTAATCACTCTTTTACTCTTAAAATTTCCTATTGCACAAAACACACCGGAATAAAAACCTTTAGAGAAATCTTCTTCACTATCCAGATTAATGACAGCGAAATTCGTCAAATTAGAATCATGTTCATCATAAATATCATAAGCAGACACACATAGAGCCCTATTTCGATTCGCGGTACTTACTTCCCAAAAGCAATCTCGTTTTACTTTAACTTCTCTTTTCTCTCCTAAATCTTCTGAAAATAAAGTTTTCAAACATGTATTTAAATTAAGATCAATTGTAAGAATACTTTGAATAACTTTTGGCTTTTTAAATGATCTGCTAAAGTGTAAAATCACGAATGCAGATTTAGATAAAAACTTACCATATTTTCTTCCATCTTTATACAAGCCATCAATAGATGTAATGTTTTTTAAGTCTATCCTCAAGGTAGCATTTCTTTGACGTAGATAAGTACAAAGTGCTAGATACTCTTCAGACATAGAAAACACAGATGCACTTAATACATCACCCTTTTTTTCTTTCAATTTTTCTAATTGGGCAGAACTTATTTTAAACAAAATCGCTTCTGCAGAGCTAATCCCCCTAGTTCTAATAGTTCTAGGAATCCATTGAATATTTGATTTAACAACCTTCATTGAACTGAATAATTTAAGGTCGTTTTGTCCTGCAGCTATGATGTTCAAATGTTTTTTTTCAGATTGGCTAAAAAGGTTAAAATATATGTATATATCCGTATGATAAGCCATCCCTTCGTATTCAACTTTTTCAGACAAATAATAACCTTCTTCTTCATCGCTATGAAACCAACTAGCATTTGCAAAAATAGCGCCTTCTTCATTTTCAGGGAAAGCTATTTGCAAGAGAATTTTTCGGATAGTAAATGAACTAGAAGAAAGATAAAATACCAAGTAAGAAGTATAACTTTCAGGCGAAGGCAGTATAACTTCCCGAGCAGGTTCTTCATGCCAATTAGAAGCGTAATCATTATAAGAAATGTCTGGATCCATTAAAGGAATAAACATCCCATATAAATGTTCTTTTTTAGAAACCTTGAAGAATTTATTTTCGTTTTCTTCTTTTGAAAAAAATAACCGAAGATCATATAATTTTCGAGCAATTGATTTGGCTATAGTAGTGACATCTTCTTTTTTGCCAAGTAGTTCTAAAAAAGATTTAAAATTTTTATTCTTGTTGTAAAGACCAGCTAAAGTATTTTCCAGCGTACTATTATTTTGATTATAATAACTGGTATTCAATCTGGTAAAAACACCATTTTGTTGAACAGGTATCTTATTATTTTTATAAAAATCTTTTGGTTGAGTATCCAGGAAAAGCGCAATAAGGCTTTCATGTAAATACAAAGCCTGGTCTCTTGAAAAGAAACCTTCTTTTGCTAGCCCGGTAATTTCGCTCATAAGTTTAGTTTTTCGGAACTGAATTGAACAATATAACAGTTTGCTTCCACAAACAAGAACTTTCTAGAATAACTTGATAGAATTCTAGAATACTCCATGAAAAATTCTATAAACAAATAGTATTTTTTTATTATGTAAATAAAATACAATTTGTTTACAAAATAGTCCCTTTTAACTAAAATTTTACTTTAATTTGTTTTATCGAGTAGTTTATACCCTATTGATCATATCATTTTACTGCTTAAATCCAAACAGAAAAAATTAGCTAATTCAATTTTTCTATTTCACTAAAAGCGAACATTGCTTATAGGATGTTTATGCCCTAAAGTAAGCTCAGAGTAATTTTATCAATCACCTAAAATATTACAGATATGATTTTTTTTACAAGAACAAAACAAAAGGATAACCGAGCACATGTTGTCAGTTCAAAAAAAAACTATTGGTCACGAATTATAGCACAGATTTTCTCTGCAATAATTATTGCCGGTTCTTCTTTGTTAATCGCGTTTTATAGTCCTATTAAGGAGAACACCATTATTATTGAAAAAGAAAAGGAAACAAAACCGGGTATATTAATTGATTCACCACCACCACATGAACCACCACCACAGCTGCCAAAAAAGCAACAGAAGGAGGAACAGAAAGCGGCTTCATTTCTTTCTTTAAAAGGACGTGTTACAAATCAAGGAAGCCCTTTATCGGGTACTATTGTATCAGTAGGCTCTCAATCTACTCAATGTGATAGCGAGGGATGTTTTAAATTCAAATTCCCAAAAGAAGATTTGCATGATTTTAAAAATTTTTCCTTTAGGAAAAAAGGATTTAAACCAAAAACAATAAAATACACGATCGCTGACAATTCTATAAACATTGAACTCTCTAAAACCCAAGATCATGAAAAATAAAATTTACTCCATAGTTACAGTCCTATTTATATCGACATATAGCCTAAGCGGTCTATGCCAAAAGAATAACTTAATAGGGCATTTAATGGACGCCCAAAGTAATACTCCAATCGAAAATGCAACGATTTATATCCAAGGTGGAGATCGCGAAGAGAAAACGTCTAGTGACGGTCAATATGTTTTAAATCTAGACATTGGGAATTTTTATAAAGCTGGAGCTGCGTTAGAAATAATTATTAATGACAAAAAATATGGCTATCATAAAATCCAAATTATTATTCCTATAGATCTTCGGAGGGATATTTACATTACTCCCAATATACATTTTGGAATAACTGGAATTGTAGTTGATAAGAAAACTCTTGAACCTATTCAGGGAATAGAAGTATCCTTCACACCAGCAAAGTACAATGGCAAGGATCCTCAAAAATTACCTAGCACTACAACGGATAAGTTTGGTCGTTTTTTCTTGTCCCTAAAAAAAGATTTGATAAAAGATACAAGATTTGCCCATTTTGTTTTTAAAGATTCTACTAATTGTTATGAATTTCAACATGGTATTAAAAGCATAAATGCTTATCAAGAAATTTTCTTGAAAAGAAAAAGTGATATAAAGCCTAAAAAACGAGATAATAATGATAAGAACGAAGACGAAGTCATCCCGGTACCAAGATATGATATTGATCTAGGAATAAATGATCCAAAAATGCCGATCCGTATTCTAAACAATAGCAAGGTCTTAATAAAAGGCAAGAGCACAGAATCTAGTTTTAAAAAGAAAATTTGGTTGGGCATTTTTAATAAGAAATTAGATCTATTTCGTCCACTCACTGAAATAAGGCAACAAAATTTCCATTTAATAATTCAAGCATCCTTTAATATTGAACTAATAGATGATCCCGAAAATGTTTATTTAGTTCTTGTTGAAATAACAGCAAAAGATCATCACGAATTAATAAAATGGCAATCCTTAAATGGTTCGGACACTCTCGTGAAATGCAATAATTTTTTCGAAAAATTCAACATTCTAAAACAACTTAATATTTCAATCACTCAAAATTTTAAATCATGAAAAATTTAAATTCACAAAACCTGATTTACTGTATAATGATTTGTTTATTTTCCTTAAACATTGGACTTTCACAAAATACAGCGACTATTACTAAACCGTCTATTGGGGAAATATTTGATCCAACTCAACGACTGAGCTTTACGGTTTCCACCTCAATTGATGAATTCAACAATGAAGATGGTCATTATTGGGTAGTAGAAGCTACAGTGAATACGCCCAATACGTATTACAAAAGTGACGTATTAAAAAACAGAAAGGAAGTAATCGAGACTATGGAAAAATGGCAACCCACTGCGTTCTGGCCCAAGTACTATATAAAGAGGGGTCAAAATTCAGGTCAAGTTTTTGATGGGGGTCAAAACATTCATCCTCCGCTCGAACCTATGATGATTCTTATTGTAAAGGTTGACGAAACTCTTAACAATTACATTATCAACTGGTTTCAAACCGCAAAACCTAATTACGAACCAATTCCAATAAGTCTTATTGATGAAAAAATGATCGTAGGCAAATGTGGGATATTCTTTGAATAATTCTAGAATTCATCCGTAACCTCGAGGATCATCTATACAAAAAGAGGCTGTTTCAAATTTGAAGCAGCCTCTTTTTGTCTTATAAGCTTGATGTTTATTCGATGTTTTAAATTTGCTACTTCACTAAAGGCTCATCCTTTTCAAAATCATATAAAGTCAGTCGGCGTAATTCATAATAAGCGGTCCAAAAAGAACGTAACGCTGCATAATAAGATTGACGCCCTGAGTCCTGTTCACGAAGCGCAAGATTCAATTCGACGATTTCTATTTTTCCAATTAGGTATCGTTTTCGTGTAATTTCCAATCGTTTTTCAGAAACATCAAAAGCACGTTTAGCTAATTCTACCTGATTTCGTAAAAGATCAAACTGTTGTACCTTTATACTGATCTCTCGTTCAAAATTTATTCGATCCTGCGCTACAATCATTCGTTCTAAATCTTGATTTGATTTTGCAATTTCCCGACGTGCTTTTGCTTTCCCCCAATCTGCAATAGGAATATTCAGGCTAATCTGAAACTGTTCCTGATCATTAGGATTGACATAAGCTTCATCGAGTGCCGCAGCTGTTCTCGAAAGTCCAAAGCTACCGGTAATCTCTGCTTGCAAACCACTTTCCGCTTTTGCTCTCGCTACTTCTTGCTCCGCTTCTTTAATTCTTCGAAGGAAAGCAATGGATTCACTACGATATTTTTCAGCATATTGTAAAGCTCTGGTTTCATCAATCAAAACATTTGGAATATCTGTCGGAGGCACCAATTTGAAAGCCACCGCTCTTTCGATTCCTAAAAAATTACGAAGCTGTTCTGTTGTTGTTTGAAAATCTAATCGAGCAGAAGCTAAATCCGCATCTGCATTCATTGCACTCAATTCAATCTGCAATAATTCGGTCTCAGCAATACGTCCAACACTAAAGCGTCCCTGCGATCTTGCTAATAGCTCATCTGCATTTTGTTTATTCTTCAATAAAGCTTCCACATTTAATTGAGAAATCAATACATTAAAAAAGAAACTGGTCGCCTGAAACGCAGCCGTTTCCATCTCTTCAATATTTCCTCTTTTAGCTTCTTCATATACCATGGGTTGAATTTCTTTATTCCATTTTAAGCGATTAAATCCAAATAATGGTTGTGAAAATCCGATGATGATCGGTGTGGATAAATAGGAAGCAGATTTATCGGTCAAATTCGTTTTAAAAATATCCAACCGTTCAAGACCAGTAAATGCATATACGCGACCTCCGGTCAATGAAATTTCCTGACTTAAAGAAACACCAAAGGAATTTTCCATAAAAGACCTCGGCACAAAAGCCTGGGTTCCATCGGGTAGAATAATTGACTGAATATATCGATTAAGATTTGGAAGGGTTGCTCGAAGGTCAATCTGTGGTTTATAATCACTTAAGAAAGATTGATACGACCAATACCGATTGCTCATCCTTGTTTTAGAAATTTGAACATCTGGCGCATCACTTTTTGCCAAGCTGATAATGTCCTGCAAATTCATTCTAAGCGTATCCGTTTGACTAAAAACCGAAGCAGTAAAAAATATAAGAAATGAAATCAGAAGGCAATGTTTCAAGGTGGTTCAAGGTGAAATTCACCTCTCTGGTGCTATTTCAGGAGGTTGCATTTTTACTGGCCTATCGGCGAGAACGCGCCTGTTATACAATCGGTGTGTCGGTGTATGGAGGTATGTGGGTGTGTGTG
>CAYXQH010000303.1:0-7337 GCA_964467425.1 uncultured Saprospiraceae bacterium | reverse complement strand
ATGAATTTGAAAAGCAAGATTTTTCTTTAGAAAAGTAAAATTTTTATTGAATAAAGACATATTTTACTCATTTGTAATTTTCTTTTTAATGTACTTATGTAATTTTTATGTTTTCTGCATCCATTACATGTTGAATCACTTTTAATCGTTGGAGAACCCAATCGAATTGCTTCCAAAGACAATTTTACAAAGTGAAACGACCTCTTTGCCCTGTTTCTTCAAATGCTTTACGTATTCCTTGTTTGAAAAGAAAATTTATTCCTGCATTTTCCTTTTACGCAAGAATGCCTTAGGTCTAGAACTATTTTTTTAAAACATTTTTTAGTATTCAAAAAATTTAGCTATGAAAAAAAGAAGTATCTTTTTGATTCTTGCAACCATCACTTTGTTTGCAAGTTCTCTCTTCCACGTTAATTACCATCCCGTCGTTGATGCTGTAAAAGAGGATTTAAAAATTAAATCTGATCAATTACAAGAGGAAATTGTTTATCTCCATTTAGATCGCACTTTTTACCGACCAGGTGAAACCATTTGGTTTAAAGGTTATATCAAAAATGCCAATAAGCGAACCGCAGAAAATGTAAGCGAGATTATGAATGTGGCATTGTATAAACCGGACGGAACTGTTCAGGATTCTTTCGAATTGATCTGTACTGCAGGATCTGGGTACGGCAGAATAATTTTGCCAAAAGATCTTGGTGGCATTTTTAAAATAAAGGCCTACACGAATTGGCAGAAAAACTCGGATACTTTTTTTGAAAAAGAAATTCAAGTACAACAAGTACTCTTACCTAATCTAAATATGACCATGGATTTTCAAAAGAAAGCCTATGGTGCTGGTGATAAAGCTCTTGCTGATTTAAGTTTAGAAAGTCTGGATAATCGACCGCTTCGTTATAGTACTTTTAAATATCAGGTAAACATCAACGGAGAAAAAGTTATTGAGGAAGAAGGGAAAACTGACTTTGAAGGAAAGGCGATTGTAAGCATTGATTTGCCACACGAATTAAAATCTAATGATGCCATTTTAAATGTAATGATTCCGTATCGCGGATTGACTGAATCTATTTCTCGATCAGTTCCTATCGTTTTGAATAATATTGAGCTTACTTTTTTTCCTGAAGGTGGAGACATGGTTAATGGTTTACCTACTCAGGTTGCTTTTGAGGCAAAAAACGAATTTGGAAAGCCTGCAGATATTGATGGACATATTGAAAATAAAAAAGGAGAAATCATTGCTCGTTTTTCCAGTTTTCATAATGGGATGGGTAAATTTGAATTGAAGCCAACTGTCAAAGAACAATACTTTGCTCGGATTACAAGACCTGCAGGCATTGATAAAAAATATGAATTACCACAGATAAATCGTGTAGGCGCGCGATTGAATGTAGTGGCGCAAAAGAAAAATCATCTGGCTGTTTTAGTCGATGCTACAAAAAAGCAATCCTTACATCTGGTCGCCCAGGCAGGGGATTCCATATATTTTGCACGAACAGTCCATTCTAAAGACGTCGGAAAAATAAATATTCCAACGGCTAATTTTCCAATTGGTATTAGCCGATTAACCGTTTTTAATGATGATGAAATTGCATTAGCAGAGCGATTGGTTTTTATAAATAAATCGAAACAACTTAAGATTAATATTAAAACGGATAAGGAAAAGTATATGCCACGAGAAAAAGTGGAGCTTGAAATTGAAGTGACGGATGAGACTGGAAATGGCATAATAGGTGATTTTTCTTTATCTGTTTCTGATGATAAATTATTGACTTATGCCGATGATAAGCAAGGGCACATTTTATCTAAAGTACTTTTAGAAAGTGAATTGAAAGGGGAAATAGATGAGCCTAACTTTTACTTTGATGAGGAAGAAGAAAATGCAGATGCTGCTTTAGATCTTTTGATGATGACGCGGGGTTGGAGAAGGTTTGTGTGGGAAGAAGTTTTGGAAGATACGCCACTAGTAGCTGATTTTTCTAAAGAACAAACCACGATTTCAGGAATCGTAACGGACAGCATGGGCAATGGAATTCCAAATGCCAGAGTGGTTTCGAAAGTAGGGCTTGAATCTATAACGGATAAAAAAGGTAGGTTTAGTTTCCAACAGTTTCGATTTTATAATAATGGCGAACTATTTAAAGTGTTTGTCGAAAATAAAATGGTTGCCAGAAAAGCGATCAATCATTATGGGGCGAATTTTCATATCGTTATGAATCCTTTAGTAGGAGATTTTTCAGGATACGCTTATGACCAAAAAGATCAACTGTGTACGAATTGTACGTTTAATTTATCAAAATTAGATCAGAAAAGTAATTGGAAATATAAAACGGATAACCGGGGTGCTTTTTCCATTTTAAATCTGAAAGCAGGAACTTATGCAATACGTTTAGAGAATGATAAGAAAAAGGAGGTAGCTGTAGATACAATAGAGCTTTTACCTTTTGCTGCAAATTTTCAAAATATATATTTTTCTAAAAAAAGAAAACAAAAGGAACTTGCATTAGAGACCATGAGAAAGGCTAACGAAGTGCAACTGGCTTTTCAAAATAAAAAAACGAATCCCTCAAAACTTCCTCCACCTGATTTTAAAGGAACTGTGGCATCGAATGATAACGTTAAACCTACAGTAGTAGAAGAACCACAAAATATACTTTCAGGAATGGCATCTGGTGTGTCCTTAGATGAAGTTGTGGTTACAAGTTATAAAGTACCGCTTATTGAACAAGATCGTACTTCTTCTGGCTCAACGATAACTTCTGAGCAAATCAGAAATTTACCTACAAAAAATATTTCTGCATTAGCAGCCATGACAGCCGGCGTTTCACAATTGGACGATGGTGATCCCGTTACAATTAAAGGATCTCGTTCAGGAGGAACTGATTATTACGTTGATGGCATTAGAGTATCAAGTGGAATGATTCCAGCATCGGAAATACAACAAGTACAGATAATAACTGGCGGAATAGAAGCCAAGTTTGGAGGATGGGAAGCAGACATGCCTCCAGTCGCAATGAATAATAATACTAAAATAAAAAGAAATGAATTACTTCCTGCTCAAGAAGAAATGTTTGCAGATGACCAGGAGGTTGTGGATATAGTTGGATCCGGAAGATCTTATGTTCCTTACCGTTCAAGACACGACAGAACATACCGACGAAGTAAGAAAATATATGCTTTGCCTGGCCTTCCGGCGAAGTATAACCCAGGTTGTAAAGATTGTAAGTCAGCGAAAGATTTTGGACAAAAAAGAAATTGTCATAATTCAGCTTTGGTCAATGATATTCATAATTATATGGATCGATATTATTCCTATGCCTATCAGAACTTAAAGGGAAGCTCCGCAAACATTCAATTCGTAGTGGATAAAAAAGGATTGGTTGGAGATATTGTGGTTGTTCCAGACAATGCTAACGATAATTGGATTAATTATCGCCTGAGGAATTCTATTTTTTATGGACTTAAAAAATGGAATTCTGCCAAGCACAATGGTTTTAATGCAGCTTCTATTATTAATGTCCGATACGATTATGAAAGAGTTGGTGCCGTCAAAAGAACGAAGTATCGCCAGCAAAGGCAATTTCATGTCAGAAATTATCAGCGAAGATATAAATCGAAAGTTCGAAACGATTTTAGATCAACCGTTTATTGGAATCCTTCAATAAAGACGAATAAAGATGGAAAAGCAAAGTTTGTATTTTGGAATAGCGATGATATTACAAAGCTATCTGTAAATGTGGAAGGCTTTGGTGAGCAAGGCGAGATTGGAAGAGGGGAAAGTGCTTATGTTGTTCAATCGCCTTTTAGTATTATTTCTAAAACGCCAACTTTGGTTGCTACAAAAGATACGATTCAGCTGCCTTTAACTTTGGTGAATAATACAGATGAGCATATGACAGGAAGCTTGAAACTTCAAACACCTAAATTTTGCAAATTACTTTCTGATGTTTCTCAAGAGTATTTTATTGGAAAAGGAAAAAGTAGAACCATTTATCTGAAATTTGCGATTATAGATGGGGGCTACCATGCGCATCAAAATAATCTTCAGATTAGTTTTGAAACAGAAAATTATTATGATGCCTTTGTAAAAAGGATTCCTATTATTCGACGTGGTTTTCCACATCACTACACCTTTACAGATACAGCATTAGAAAATGAATTTGAAATAGAAATTAAAAATACATACAAAGGTAGTATTCAGGCTAATTTTAAAGCGCATCCCGGAACACTGTCGGAAGTATCGAGTGCTATGGAAAAAATTATTCGACAACCAGGTGGATGTTTTGAACAAACGACAAGCTCAAATTATCCTAATCTGATGGCTTTACAGTTAATGAAGAAGACTGGGGTAGGAGATGCGGCCATTCACAAAAGAGCGATGGGCTTTCTGGAGTTTGGTTATAATCGCTTGACTGGATTTGAAAGTGAAGGCGGAGGATTTTCATTGTTTGGAAGTTCTGCATCTGACCCTGGATTGACTGCAATGGGACTCCTGCAATTTATGGATATGAAAGAGGTTTTTCCAGTGGATGAAAAGTTATTAGAACGCACCTCAGAATGGTTGTTGAATGATCTGGATGCGAAAGGCGGCTGGACTGGAGCTGGATGTGGATATTATCCGAAAACCAAACAACGAGATGCCTATGCACTTTGGGCAATGACAGAAGCAGGCTTTGGTGATCAGCTTCAAAAAGAAATCAATCGACAATATAAATTGATGCTAAAAAATAAGGATCCATATTTATTGGCCTTATTGAGTAATACCTTACTAGTGACGGATGATCCAAGAGCCAATGAAGTTTTAGAGCGATTGATTGATTTGCAATCAAAGAATGGTGGCTGGAGCGGAGCAGAACGTTCTGTTAGTTATTCTCGTGGAAAAAACCTGGAGGTAGAGACAACGGCTTTAGCTTATCTAGCGCTTTCAAAAAGTAAAACCATTCGGAGAGATATAGAAACCAGGGCATTTAATTTCTTATTGAAATCTCGGAATAGCCATGGTTTTGGTTCCACTCAGGCTACTGTTTTAGCATTAAAAGCAATCGTCGCTTCTATGGAGCGTGGGAATGAAGATGCCGAGTCCGATGGACTGATTGAACTTTTGGTAGATGGAAAACTAATCCAAACGTTTAATTATGCTAAAGGTCAACAGAAAGGCTTGGCTTTGGACCGGATTCCAAGTTTGGAAAAAGAAGGTATGCATACTATTAAGGTACAGTTTAAAGAAACTAAAAAAGCAATTCCTTTTGAAGTTGAATTAAGTTATCATTCGATGACTGGACAAGAAGAAGGAGAATGCGATATTTCATTAGCAACAACCTGGAGTGCTACTAAAGCACAAGTAGGGGAGACCGTTAGACTGACTTCACTGATTGAAAATACAACAAAGGATACGGTGGCTACACCTTTGGCGATTATTGGTATCCCTGGTGGTTTGACAGCGCAACCCTGGCAGCTAAAAGAAATTCAAGATAAAGGAATTGCCGAGTATTTTGAAGTGGAAAAAGATCGGGTTGTTTTTTACCTGAATCACATGGCACCTTATGAAAAGAAGACGATTCATTTGGATTTAAAAGCTGAATTACCGGGCGTATATCAGTCTCCCGCTTCAAGTGCTTATTTGTACTATGACAATGATGCTGTTGCCTGGGCAATCGCTGATCCGATGGTGGTAAGAAAGTAGTGAATGTTGGGGCTTAAGGCTTAAGATTAAGATGATTCTTGATCTTAAGCCTTAATTTAAAATAGAAAGAAAAATATAAGTCTATGAAAAAGTATTTACTGTTTTTTCTATTTTGCTTGATTGCAATTTTAGCTATAGGTCAGTATGATTTTGAGTTGAATGAAAAATTTCAAGAAGCAATAAAATCTCCTAAAAAAACAAAAACACTTGTCGTAAATAAATCTATGCTAAGCAGTTACTGGACTGGTGTTGAATCCGATGATGTTTTAATAGATTCCTTAGAAAAATTCACTAAGCTAAATGAATTGAATCTTCAGGGTTTTTATTTAAGACTTCTTCCAGAGACGGTTTTTGAATTTAAAAAATTAAAAGTACTTTACGCTTCTTCAAATTCCATATCGCAAATTCCTGTGAATATTAGTAAGTTAAGAAAGCTAGAAGAATTACATTTGAATTGGAATCACCTATCTCATATTCCTGAGTCAATTACAAAATTGAAAAAACTCCGCGTGATTGATTTGTACCACAATAGTTTAAAAGGAATACCTGATGATATTGGGAAATTGAAAAAACTCGAAAAATTCTGTTTAAATAACAACAGACTTACCACGCTCCCGAATTCTTTTGCGAACTTGAAAAATTTGACCTACTTAGATCTTGGTAATAATTATTTACGACAGTTTCCGCTGTTGATTGGTCAGTTAAAAGAACTGAACCATCTTAGTGTGAGAAAAAATGAATTAAGATCATTACCACAGGCCATTGGTGAATTGAGAAATCTTACTTTTTTGGATGTTATGAAAAATGATTTAAAAACCTTACCGCATTCAATTGGTCAATTAGAAAAATTAGAATTTTTTACTTCCTGGGATAATCCTATAGATTCTTTACCGTCCTCTTTTGGTCAATTAGTTAATTTAAAAAGGTTAGAACTTCAAAAGAATAATCTTGCTACGATACCAAACTCTATTGGTGGTTTAGTTGAATTGGAATTCTTCTCTATAGAATCGAATCGATTAATTCAGATACCTGAATCCATAGGAAATCTTAAAAAACTGAAAGAGCTGAATGTTAATAATAATAAGCTCAGCAGTTTACCAGAATCTATTGGAGGATTAGAAAGTTTAGAAAGACTTTTTATAAAAGATAATAAAAACCTAAGTACACTTCCCAACTCGGTTTGCCAATTGACGAAATTAGTATACTTTCATTTGACCAAGTCTAAGATTACTACTTTACCTGATTCAATTGGGCAATTAAAAAACCTTGTAGATTGTGATTTGAGTGATAATCAACTTACCTCAATTCCCGAGTCTATTGTAAATATGTCTAAGTTGAGGAACATGAATTTAGATAATAATCAAATTAAGACGTTTCCTGCTGATTTTTATAAACTAAACCTGTGGTACATTCAATGTAATAATAATCAAATAGAACATTTTCCTGAAAAGGTCGAGGAGATGAAAAAATTGGGTGAAATTTATTTGGACAATAATAAGATCAGTGTAATACCAGAGGAATTAAGTGAAAAGTGGGGATTAGGTGTCTTATCCCTGAAAGGAAATCAAATAAAAAGAATACCTGATAATATTGGGCGTTATGTGCAATTAAAAATACTTATTTAAAATGACAATTTGATTTCAATTGTACCGGACTC